>CACXXY010000019.1 GCA_902771655.1 uncultured Bacteroidota bacterium
AAGAATCAAGAAAGAAGTAGAAGAACAGGCTGCCAACAAATGCAAGGTCAACGAAAGTCAGGATGAGACCAACATCAAACGTTACGATCCGCATAAAGTGCGCGACATTGTCAAGCAGTATACCTCCAATGCCAAATATCAGGATGAGTCTGCACGACAAATCCGCAGAAAACTTGTTGAACAAATAGGCGACAACACCGAGCACTCTTTTGCGAGTCTATATGCTAAGGTTGACGAATCTACTGCGACCGATATTATACTCGATATTTGCACAACTCACGCAATTAGAGCAATGGAAGAAACTGCCAAGTCATCATCCATCAACCGCATGGTGGGGGTGAACATCCTTGAAAAACTTAAGGAAGAACTCACCAGCGACGAGAAACTTGAGGAATTTGTCAAGACGACTATTCGTAAGTCCGGTGCTTGGGTTCAGTTTAACAAAGTTGAGGTTAACAAGGGAGGGGTCACTATGCCCTCAATGGTACAACTCAGCATACCAAAAGCCAGTGAAAACACACAAGCATTCCGTGACAAATTAATTCAGGCCTTTCGCGCTCAGATAAAGGGCGAATTTTCGGATAAAGAGGATGTGTCACTTAACTACAATAACAACGAGATAGTGTGTGTGTCGGCCTATTCAGGTTTCCCGTTACGTTTTGTTTCCAATATGACCGTTCTCCGCGACAAATACAACTATCTGTTGGCCGACAACAAGAGCGATATGCACCGACTTTTGCTGCACACCGAAAGTTTCGACAAAGAACTACCCGAATTATTCAGTCTTGATGCCAACGAACTCCGTTGGATGTTGTTAAAACCGCTTATGCTTGCCTACACTTTAGGGCTCATTGAAGAAAAGGAAAATCCTGAGACAGGTGAACATTTTTCCGCAATGAAACAAAAAGACCAGTTTGGCGAAGACGAATGGGTTAAAATTGGAAAGACCTTTGCTGCCGCACTTGATTACTTGTCTGGCGACTATGCAACAGCCAAAAGTCTGATGACGCAAGTCGAGAATGCGTTGAAGACTGCGGCTCGTACCAACGAACAAAAAGCCTCATTGAAACCTATACTCGGCAAAGTGTTGAAGAATGAGGTTCTTAACTCGCTTTGCAACGGCAACGAGTTCCATCCTGATTTCCCACGCTACAAGAATCTCGCTGTCGAAATCTTGAATAAAGAATTGAAAGAATTGTAATCCCTAAACACAATCGTTATGGCACTAAAAAAAGGAGTATGCAAGAATTTTGAGAATTGCACTCTTGCAGACAACAATGAAATACAAGAAGTTGACTCTTCAGAGTTTAGATGTGCAGAATGCGGAAAGGAACTATATGAGTATAAAGAACCCCCAAAACCTTTCCCGTTAAAACTTATCCTCATTATTGTAGCAGCATTGTTACTCATTGGAGGTGGTGTTTGGGCTTTTTTCGGATTAATCAAAGACCGTCCATTAAAACCGGAAGAATCTGTGTCGTTGTCACTTAATAAAGAAATGATATCTCTTTATGTAGGAGAAAGTGACACTTTGAAAGCAACAGTATATTCTCAACCAGAGGACGCAATAGTATCAGTGTCCTTTACTACGGATAATTCAAATGTGATTAATCTTGGAAATGATGGCGCTGTTAAAGCAATTGATCAAGGTGAAGCCAGTATTATCGTCATCGCTCAAATAGAAAGTGGAATAGCAGACACTTCTTGGGTTAAAGTCTCCATTTATGGAAAAACCGATACCGTTGATAAAATTCCACCAGTAGGGGACGATTCCTCGAAGCCTGGCACATCCCTTGGAAAGTCTAAAGAAACAAGGTTTCCAATTGGAAAATATGTAGGAGAATTGAAAAATGGAATTCCTGAAGGAAGTGGTAAATTTTATTATAGCTGTCATGTGCAGATTGCTAAGCATGATACGGACAATCCTCCTCATTATGCAGAAGCAGGAGATTGGTTTGATGGTACTTGGGGGAATGGCGATATTGTAAGTGGAGCTTTGTATAGTAAAGACGGTAAGATAAAAGAAAAGATTTTCGCTCCCAAACGTTATAATCCATACGACCTGCATAAGGAAAAATGTCAATGATAGATAAAATTAGTGGGTTAGAGGATATTGCTGCGAAAAAGAGGAAGTGGAGGAAGGCCTTCTTGACCTTGGGATTTTCAATTTCAGGAGGTCTTCTTCGCTATTCGAAGGATGTGAAAGACTCTGCCGAACAACATGTACCTGATTATACGGAGGAATATCTTGTCAATGGAGAAAAGGTTAGCGTGGGTTACTATGACCCAAACAAAGACCATAGTCCAATTAGGTTCTTTTGGCGGTTGATTTATGCGGTTTTGTTCCTGGCAATTCAAATTGTCATCATCATGCCGGTAGCGTTAATATTGTGGATATTTTATGCCATCAAGGAAAAGATACAACTAAACAATACCATGTATGAACAAATTAGCTCTTTCGATACTGTTGATAATAGGAGCAATGACGATAACTTCTGAGAATACTACTGCTCAAACGCTGTTCTATTCTCCTAAGGTGAATTCATTATACAAAATTGTCAATCAGGTGTGTGTGTTGGATTCTATTTGCGTGAATGACACGGTTCTGGAATGTGTGGATTTAGTCAAAGGAGATACTGTGTCGATAATTTTAATTAAAGATGAAAATGGTGTAGTGGATCATATTGGTTTTTGTTTTTTGCCGGATTCGATACGTATGGTCAATATTCCTATTGTCCAGTTTCTTGAGCGCGAGCTGCTGACTGTTTTAATTGCGAAAGACATTGGTTCCGCTGTTAGAGCTGACAAAGAAAATGGTTTGCAGATAATGCTAGATGATAATCCGATAAGCCAGAACTTATTGCAGAATAAAAAGAAACTGTGTTTTATGCTAAAAGGCAACAGCGGGATTATCTTTACTAAGGTGAATAAAGATTATTGTGTGACGATTCTTTGTTCAAACGGTCAGCAATTGTCGTTCTCCTTCCCTGCTGATTGTAAGTTAATCAGTGGGATGGACAAAAAGGAGCAGGAAATACGACTCGCCTTTCAACTGAAAAACCATATTGCAAAGACCATTGATAGTCTGATACCTGTACCTGATATAAACTATCTACAGCTTTTACAAGATAGTATTTATAAAGACAGCATTTATGTTGAAAGAGGAGAAGAGTTCTATATACCACAGATGAACAACGATTTGTTCTTTTTCAAAAATGACTCTATCTATGCGCTTGTGTCAGACACATCATTGGTTGCCTTAACGTTTTCCAATGCATTGTTGGTTCCATCGACAAATCATTACACAATTGATGTGAAGCATCGAATGTATGGCTTTGTGGTACAGGATTATACTATAGACAGTCGGGACTTCAATGACTATTTTTCAAATAACTATGAACGTTATTTTGGGATAGAAACATTGGAACCAGAGAACTTGTCAGGCACGATGATTTTATATAACCGCAACGAGGAGTTTATCCATTTAGCCTATGTGACCACAACATTGGATGACTTGATGAACGGAGGGAAAATGACGATGGAACTACATTCCAACATCCCTCAACATAATATTAAAACACTATTTGGGAAACGATAATACCAAAAACGAATGAAAAAGATAACTGTTTTAATGGCTACGATGGTACTTCTCCCATCTATAATGTTTGCACAAAGTTTTTTGTCAGAAGAGCAAGAAATGAAAATTAAAACTGACAAATATTATTGGGAGGAAGGAAATGCTTTTGATGAGACTATGGCATATAAAGACGCCTTGAATAATTTGACGGAAAGAATCATAAGTGATGTGGTTTACCAAACCAAAAAACGGGATGAGGTTCTGAAAGAATTGGAAATGAAAGCGCATACGGGCAGAATACGACAGGAGGGGATGGTTTGTGTGGTGGCATGGATTGCAAAAGATAGTGTGTTCGTGACCACACAAAGACCCTTGAATCGGCCACAAGAGCCAGTTGCCACCCCTCCTACCTCCACTAATGAGAAGCCTTCTGTTACAACGACCAATCCTGGCACAAACACCAATAAGATTGATGACCCTATATTACAGGAATTAATGAGTTGCGAAAACTACAAGGAGGTTAATAAGGTGGCTAATCGACACGGATTTGTAAAAGGAGATTTTAATACTTCGGCTGGTTTTGATAGATCGGATTTATGTTTGATTGCAGTTTTTGACTCCAATTGGTCATTGACTGCTTTATTGGACAAGGGTAGTTCCTCTCGAATAGATTTATTGTCGGGACAAATGATTCAAAATCCAGAAACACATTATCGTAATAAGGGCTATACTATATGGTATTTACAAAGGAAATAATTCAAAGTTAATTGGATATGAAAGCAAAAAATTCAATTAAAAGGATTGCCTTAATTGTATTAGGCTCTTTGCTGTTTATTCAAGTTCATGCTCAGCATGCAACAACTTTCAAGTTCAGTGAAACAGCACCAGAGCAGGTTCTGCGTGTTATGGAGAACAACGCGAACGCATTGTTCGCTGAAATCAACAGCAAATATGACCTAGACAATTCTCAATTAGATTTGACATCATCTATTGTTTTAGAATTTGCTCAGAAACGAATTGCAAACATGTGGGCTGTCAGCCATTTTTACTGCACCCGTACAAGCATAAATACAAGAGTGCTTAAAATGGTCAGCTCCGATACATATCAAGTGAGAAATATTCCCGTTTGTTATAAGGAAGCAGAAAATGATGAGTATCGGTATCAACATATTGTTTTGGAGTTTGATAAGGATGGAAAAATTAGCGACTTGTATTGTGCCTTGCCAGAAAACGAAGTTGCAGATATTAATATGGTTGTAAATGGTTTAACAAACTTAAGAAATACCGAATTGATAATGGGGTTTATAAATCGTTATTATACTGCATATTATAACAAAGATTTGGATCTGATTGAAAAGGTGTTCAGTGAAGATGCTTTGTTTTTTTGGGGAAAGTCTGTAAAGTACAAGGCAAACGGAAGTACAGATTCAAATAATCCCAAGATTGAGTATAGTATTCAAAACAAGCAGCAGTATTTGGCAAAATTGAGGAGAATCTTCCAGAGGAACTCGTTTATCAATATTAAAATTGATGGTGTTGAAATCATCCAAAGTGAACAGAATCTGAATATATTTGGAGTACGACTGAACCAGTATTGGAATGCTGGAGGATATTCTGACGAAGGGAAGCTATTTTTCGCTATCGATTTTACAAATGTGGAACAGCCTGTAATATGGGTTACTTCTTGGCAACCATTCAAAGATGCCAATGGGAATCCGATTGAATATTCAGAAGAAGACTATTTTTCTATAGGAGATTTTAGTTTTGAGTAATGATTATGAGTTTGTTATTGTAAATAAATTAAAATCAAATAGATATGAAAACAAGAAAATCAATTAGAAGGATTGCCTTAATTGTTATGGGCACCTTGTTGTTCTGTCAGGTTCATGCTCAACATGCAACAACTTTTAAGTTCAGCGAAACAGCTCCAGAGCAGGTCTTGCGGGTAATGGAGACAAATGCGAACGCTTTGTTCTCTGAAATCAACCGAAAATATGACCAGGATAACTCACAGCTAAGTCTTTCCTCATCGGCCGTTACTGATTTTGCAAGAAACAGAATTGCGAACATGTGGGCAGTCAGTCATTTCTATTGTACCCGAACCAGTATGAACACCCGGGTGCTTAAAATGGTTAGCTCCGATACATATCAAGTGAGAAATATTCCTGTTTGTTATAGGGAAGCAGAAAATGATGAGTACCGATATCAACATATTGTTTTGGAGTTTGATAGGTCTGGTAAAATCATCGACTTGTATTGTACTGTATCTGAACATGAATACACCAATGTCATTGCAAACAGCAATGAAGTTACAGTTTTGAGACATAGAGAGCAGATAAATAATTTTGTTAGTAACTTTTTTACAGCATACAATTGTAAAGATTTGAAGTTGATTGAGATGATGTATAGCGAAGATGCGCTGATTATCACAGGAAAAGTTGTGAATTATAAAACGAGTGGTAATAATGATTTTTCCAGAACATTAACCAATAACACACGAATTGAGTATAGCATTCAGAACAAAAAAGAGTATTTGACAAGGTTGAGGGGCATTTTTGATCGCAATGAATATATTAATATCAAATTTGATGGTGTTGAAATCATCCAAAGTGAAGCGAACCCGAAGATTTATGGTGTGCGGCTGAATCAGTATTGGCATGTTTCAAAAAACGCCAATGTAAAGGGGTATTATGACGAAGGAAAACTATTCCTTATCATTGACTTCACCAATGAGGACCGGCCTGAAATTTGGGTTCGTACATGGCAACCATTTAAGGATAGTTATGGGAATTCGATAAATTACTCGGAAGAAGACTTCTTTTCCATAGGTGATTTCAATATTGAATAAATATGAATAAGAGGTTCGTCATAATTTTTTTTGCTATTTTGAGTTCTTTTGGGACAGCCTGCGCCCAAGAGCAAATAAATGAGTTCGTGGTCAATGTTGATGAGAACCATAATCCTATGACGCTTTATTCCAGTTATGGGGCAACACCCAATGACGGTGTGGTGATAGTGAATTCGACAATACCTGGTTTGGAGTTTAATATACCAGCTGCACCTGGAAGAATTAGGATGGTGCCAGATAAGAAGAAAAACCGCTATGTGTTGATAATCAAGCCTAATGACAACAATTACAAGCAATATACGATAACCGTCAATGCAAAGGGTTTTTTGCAAGGGAAGATAGACCACGTTGTCGTAAAAGCGGGTGTGTCATCTGGTTTTGTTGTAAATCCAAAACACAAAATTATTAATGTGCCAACGTATACTAATGGAGGGCATGAATATAAAGATCTTGGCCTTCCCTCTGGTACATTATGGGCTACCTGTAATGTGGGAGCAACTAGTCCGGAAGGCAATGGCAACTATTATGCGTGGGGGGAGGTTTATAGTAAAGGGAAAAATTACAATTGGAACAATTATAAATTCGTGAAAAATGGTAACATTCGCAAAGTGACTAAATACAGTTCCAGTTGGGATCCAAAGTATGCTTATAGACGTCGTCCCGACGATATTAAGACTTTGGAAGCTTGCGATGATGTTGCCACCTTCAAATGGGGTGTAGGATGGAAGATTCCGACTGAAGATCAGTGGAAAGAGCTGAAGGAAAAATGTAGATGGACATGGACTTCGGGAGGTTATGAGGTTGTCGGCCCAAACGGGAACAGCATTTTTCTTCCTGTAGCAGGAGCTTACAAAGAAAAGGGGGTTGTTGCCTCTTCTTGGGGAAATTATTGGTCATCCACACTTGATGTTTTATACGCGATAGGTGCTGATGGACTTGTCTTTAATTCTGACACTATCATAATAGGTTCCTACAGTCGGTATCAAGGTCTTTCTGTGCGGCCTGTTTGCTCTTTCCGAAAATAGATTTGAACTTCATAAGGATTAATAATAACAAAGATAAGGATGAATAAAATTATACATTTGCTGTTGTTCTTTTTTGTGTTAGGTGATGTTGAAGTTGTGTTTTCGCAAGAGAGACTGAACGAATTTGAGATAGCTCCAGATGGTAATTGCCCATTTACAATACGACCAGGCGATGGGGAATATGGTTTCGTTGTAATTAACACAACACTTTCGGACTTGCGCTTTACTATTCCAACGGCACCTAAAAGGTTGGTGAAAGCTGATTTTAATTCGGAAAAACAACAATGGCTACTGACAATAGTACCGAATGATAATAATTATAAGAGGTATAGAATTGCATTAAATTCCGATGGCTTTAAACAAGGCGAGATAGAGGTTCTAGTTAAACAGAAAGAATCACAGTGTTTTGATGTAAACCCAAAATATTCATCGGTGTTAGAAAAACTTGCTAGAAATTGCCAACCATCCAAAGATTCTAAGCCATCGCGTGTGAGTAAATGCAAACCTGAAAATTTTACATTTGAAGCAAGCATGAGAGGCGGCACAACTTTTGGAGTGGCCTTGGATTTTACAGTGTCATATTTTTTGATAGGATTTGGAGCGGATGTTATAGTATTCAATCGAGAATTAACCTCTACAACAAGTTTAGTTAATTCTGGTTACACAGGAAATTTTACCAAAACAACCACGATGGTTTTGACGGAATTTCCATGTTCTGTCTTTATTGATGTAGGTACTTATTTTAAGTATTTTTCTGTTTCCTGTCACGTCGGTTTACTATGCGGAACAACTGTAAATAGAACTTCTCAATATGATGGCTGGGGTTATGGATTTGTTGACGGAGACCTGGATGTATATTGGGGAAGTTATGAACAACGGTCATTTACTAATACTACTTCTGCAAAAGAGTTACATTTGACATTAACTCCTCAAATCAAAGGCTATATTCCTGTTGGTAGTAATAAATCAAGTAGAAATAAAAAAGCAAGTGGTCTAACTTTGGGTTTTGGGTGGACATTAATACCTGCATTAAATTATTATGCTGGGTTTTCAGGTAGCATAGGTGTTCATTATAGATTTTGATTGTATGAAAAGGTGTTTGTTTTTTATGGTATTATTTCTTTGTTTAGTAGGATGTGCGAAAAACAAAAAATATGGTTCAATAGTTAAAGGACACTTGATAGAAGGTTCAACGGGGGTGTCGTTAGCTAATGTGAGAGTGACTCTCTATGACGATGCAAAAATATATGCTGTGGTATTTTCAGATGAGTCAGGGGTATTTTCATTGACGACTTCTCCCCTAAAGGAGAATTATTATTACAAATTATCATTTTATTGGGATGACGAATATCCCGCAAAAGTTATTACGTTGATGAATGTGCCTAAAGTGTATGATTTGGGAAACTTTGTTGTTTATGACCAAACGAATCCGTATAACTACATAGTTTATGGTGGGTATATGATACATAAAACACTCGACGGACTTTATACGTTTAATGAGGCAAAAGCGGCGTGTCGTGCATTGAGGGATGGTTATGACGATTGGAGATTGCCAGAGACCGATTATTTGGATTTATTGGCAGACGATGAGGATTTGGCTAAAGAAATAGCAGAACCTGGTTGGTATTGGACATCATGGATTTCAAATGGTTATAACATTAATTATTATCATGGTGTCAATATTTTGTCAAATGCTTGCGCTACAACAACAGATCCAAATGAAAGATTAAAAGTGTTGCCCGTCAGGAAAATACAATGATTTTTTTGAACTATATGTACATGATTTTAGATGACAAGAAAACACAAATGTCAATAAAACTTATATGCCAATGAAAAAATTTATTTGGGTTCTTGCTGTGTTGATGATGTGTACTTTTAATGGATGTACTAAGAAAAAATATAATAATGCGACATACATAGGTACTATTGTTGAACAGAATTCTTTAAGTCCATTGCCGAATCTTCATGTTTCAATAACTGACGGTATCAATAAATACTCCGAGACTGTAACAAATAGTATGGGGCAGTTCTCAATAGATTTGACAAACAAAGGCAGTATGGGGCTTATCTATATTTTCATAGATGGGAATGGAGTATATCCATCCAAAAAAATAGATTTGATTTATACAGAAGAGGAACAGTATGATTATGGTTTGATATTTTTATTTAACCAAACGGATGCCTCGTTGCATCCCAAAATAGAAAATGTGGCTTGGGACTACCCGAATGGAAATAATACGATGCGATTTAAAGATATTGTGATAAAAAGTGATTATACATTAACTGAAGCATACGTTGAATTTTCCAAAAACGAAGGATTTACTCTAAGTGATAAATATCAATTAGAGAAGATGGAAAATGGAATGTTTTTCGTGAATGTTGATAATCTCACTGTGGGAGAGACGTATTATTTTCAGATAGTTGCATCTAATACTATAGGTACAGGAAGATCTGAAGTCTTTAGTCGAAAGTATGGATTTCCTTTTCCATCTATAATTGAATTGAAATATGCTACTGTTAGTTCAGCTACAATCAAAATGAGCGTCATAGAGGATCCTTTGTCAACATCGTCAGCGGGATTGTGCTGGTCTACTTCACATAACCCGACAGTGGGTGACAATACACAACTTGGAGGAACTGTTGGAACATCTGAAGTTACGATATCAGGATTGAATTTTAGAACCACAACATATTATGTTAGGGCATACGCTGAAAATGCTAATGGCATTGGATATAGCAATGAATTGGTTTTGCCCGCAAACAATCCGTATAGTTTACCTACTTTCACAAGTGGCGGTTACACATATTCCTATATTTATTTGGGTTATGGCTCATGGTATACTGCTAATAATGCTTGTACATCTTTAGTATATGTGTTTGATGATTGGACACTTCCTCCAGTTAATGTTTTGCCGGATTTTTTCAATACATATTATGCGGAAAATGGTGAAACACTTCTTCTGCCTCTCTGGTCGAGGCTAACAAATCAAGATTTATATGATGACGATCCGGGAGCGTCCATGTTAACAACTAATGGATGTATTTGGGCTCCAAAGGATCAATTTGCTCATTATTATGCTGTACGGAAATTCTAATAAAAGTAAGTTTGACATAGTTTAATTCATTAAAAATGAATAATATAATCCGTTACCAGATTTGAAATAAAAAAGATGTTGAGAAATATTCAAGCGATGAAATTGGCTTTTACTCTCAAGATGAATTGTTCTCAGAATATATTATGACAATACTACACGGTGTGCGCGGTAATATAAATGATAGCAAGGTGCATTCATCGAATTTCTAGATATGATTAGTGTTGTGTAAAAAATGCATAGTATCTTGAGGAAAAATCTTTCTTCAACTCAAAAAAATAATAAATTATGTCATACCTAACCCTTAAAATCATTTCAGTGGCCATCCTGATGGTGGTGATGGTTGTTGTGCTAATTTCAAAAAAGTCTGACAAGGCAACTGGGAAGGAATCTGATGACAAACAAAAAAACACTGATGCTATTGCGAACGAAATCAAACACAAAGAGTGGTATCTCTCCGACTTTGCCAAGGTAGATTTCTTCGATGATTCGAAGTCTTCTGACCCAGAGAAGCAAAGAATGGGCAGTCATTTTTGGATTGAGTCACGCAGGGCGTCCGACGGCGTGCAACTCTCGCTTTACAAAAACAATTGGGGTGCGGAAGCGGATTACATGATGCATGAAGATGGCTTTGTTGAAACGATTATAACCGTGAAAGGATATGATATGCAGCGGCTTATGATGCTGTGCGACATCGCAGAAAATGGACGAGAGGTGGTGGAATATATTTACAAGCGTTTCTCCCCCGATGGCTACAATGCGTATCTTAACATTCTCCAATGGTTTGAGGAAAACAATATTGGGGTTTCTCATTGGTCAAATTAATATATTGCATCGTCACGCTCATTCTCGCTGCAGTGACGATTTTGACGCTGAAGATCTGATAGGGGGAGAATACAAGGTGACAGAGGTACAGACAGTAAAGTAATACAGGAAAAGAAAACAGAGTAAGGGAAACTCTTTGACGAAAAATTCTGGGATATGCAATGACGAAGTCAGGAAAAATTACCCCCTCACATCCATCGCATTTCTTAATGCACGGCCTATCAGCATGAACGAAAGTACCAACAGCATGATGGCAATACCTGGCACAATGGCCAAGTAGGCGTTATCAATGACGATATATGCGTAATTTTCCTTCATCATCATGCCCCAGGAGGGAGTTGGCGGCTGCACGCCTAAACCTAAAAAGCTCAAGCCGGCTTCCATCAAAATGGCCGAGGAAAGCCGGCTTCCATCAAAATGGCCGAGGAAAAATTAGAGGCGGCAATCACCACCACCGTGCCGAACACATTCGGCAAGATATGCTTGAAAATAATATGAAAACCATTGTAACCCAAGGCTTTGCCAGACTCCACAAAGTCCTGCTCCCGCAAACTGATAACCTGTCCACGAACCACACGGGCAACATCCACCCACATGGTCAAACCCATGGCGACAAAAATCTGCCAAAAGCCTTTGCCCAAGGCGAAACTGATGGCTATCACCAGCAACAAAGTCGGAATCGACCACACCACATTGATGATGTACATCAGGATATCATCGACTTTGCCTCGGTAATAACCCGCCACAGCACCCACTAAAATACCAATAATCAGTGCAATAAACACCGAAATCAGACCCACTGCCAAACTGATACGGGTGCCCATCATCAGCTGACTGAGCACATCACGGCCATAACGGTCGGTACCCAATAAAAAACGCTTGGTTATCACAGGCTTATCCGGACTCAAATCGGACAGTGCATAATACTGATAATCACTGCTTTCTTGATGGCCAAACAGAATAACCATCAAGGAGTCGCCATGCTGTTGATAGGAGTCAATCGGAATAGTCGAATAAAATGAAGGCTGGCCAAAGAGCATCTTGGAGAAAACATTGCGTTTCTCCACTTCCCTACTCTGCTTTACCTGCAGCAACTGCACCTGAAAACCGGGCTTCTGCAAGGCAATCTCTAACTGCTGGTGATTGCAATACGGCGTGGAATCAGGCGTAATCAGATAGCCCAATACCGCTATAATCACCATCAGCAGGATATAACCAAGCGAAATCATGCCCTGTCTCTCCTTCTTGAACCGCTGCCAGGTCAGTTCAGAAAGAGAGACGGACTTGTAATTTTTGGGTTTTCGCTTAAAAATACTCAAAATAGGGATTAGGTTTTAGGTTTTAGGGGTTAGAAATTAGAGGAAAGTGTATAAGGTACTGAATTCAAAATTCAAAATTCATTCTTTAGTTACTAACACCTAACCACTAACCCCTAACCACTAATTAGCAGCGGTCGATAGCGTTCAAGTCGGCGAAGGCCACTTTCAGACGTTCAACCACAGATTTCTCGCCTTCACGCAAGAATGCGCGTGGGTCATAGTATTTCTTGTTGGGCTTGTCCTCGCCTTCGGGGTTACCAATCTGGCTCTGCAGGTAAGCCTCGTTCTTCTTGTAATAATTCATCACACCCAACCAGAAAGCCCACTGGGTATCGGTGTCGATATTCATCTTCACCACACCGTAATTGATGGCTTCCTTGATTTTTTCAGGTTCCGAACCCGAACCGCCATGGAACACAAAGTTCACAGGATTTTCCGCAGTATGGAATTTCTCCTGGATATACTTCTGGGAATTATGCAGGATGATAGGTTCCAATTTCACATTACCGGGTTTGTAAACGCCATGAACATTACCGAAAGAGGCAGCGATGGTGAAATTCGGGCTGACCTTCATCAGTTCTTCGTATGCGTATGCCACATCCTCGGGCTGAGTATATAAACGGGCGCTGTCAACACCACTGTTGTCCACACCGTCTTCCTCACCACCGGTGATACCCAACTCGATTTCCAGAGTCATGTCAATTTTAGCCATGCGGGCCAGATATTTCTTGCAGATTTCGATGTTCTCTTTCAGCGGCTCCACAGAAAGGTCGAGCATGTGAGAGCTGAACAGCGGTTTGCCATGCTGTGCGTAATATTTCTCACCTGCGTCCAACAGACCGTCGATCCAAGGCAGCAATTTCTTGGCGGCATGGTCGGTATGGATAATCACCGGAATACCATATTTTTCGGCCACCTGGTGAATGTGCATAGCACCAGAGATAGCACCTTCGATGGCAATCTTCTCGCCTTCATTGCTCAGCGATTTGCCAGCATAGAAATGAGCACCACCATTGGAGAACTGGATCATAACGGGAGAATTCACCGCTTTGGCAGCTTCCAATACCGCATTGATGGAGTTGGTACCCACCACATTCACTGCGGGAAGAGCGAACTTCTCAGCCTTGGCGATTCTGAATATTTCCTGAACATCTTTGCCGACAGCAACACCGGCTTTCACTTTTGATAAAACTTTTTCTGACATGATTATTTATTTTTTGAAGTAATTTATTTTTGAGATAATCAACTTGCAAATTTACATAAAATCCTCGAATTATACACAGACAAATAAATTTTTTGCAGGGACGCACCGCATGCGTCCGAAGAAATACAGTAGAAAGATACATTTTTTTAATTTGCCAATGTGCCAATTTAATTAGAAATTTGGTTAATTAGCCAATGAGCAAATCAAGATAAAAAAAACGGCCCCTTTCGGAGCCGTTTTTTCCATGATGAAAAACACCCTATTAGTACATTCCGGGCATTCCGCCGGGCATACCACCGCCCATAGGAGCAGCCGGAGTTTCTTCCTTGATTTCTGCCAGCACGCATTCGGTGGTCAGCAACATGCCAGAGATAGAAGCGGCATTCTCAATAGCCACACGGGCAACCTTGGTAGGATCGATAACACCAGCTCTGATTAATTTCTCGAATTTGCCAGTACGTGCGTTGTAACCATAATCGGTTCTGCCGTTCTTCACAGCGTTTACAATCACGGAACCTTCTTTACCAGCATTCTCAACAATCTGACGAAGAGGTTCTTCCAGTGCGCGTCTTACGATTTCGATACCCACTTTCTGGTCTTCGTTTTCGGGTTTCAATTTATCCAATGCAGGAATAGTACGGATGAAACCTACACCACCACCAGGGATAATACCCTCTTCGATGGCGGCACGAGTTGCGTGCAAAGCGTCATCGTAACGGTCTTTCTTCTCTTTCATTTCCACTTCAGAAGCGGCGCCAACATAAATGACAGCTACGCCACCAGCCAATTTAGCCAGTCTTTCCTGTAATTTTTCACGGTCATAGTCTGATTTGGTCTTCTCAATCTGAGCCTTGATTTGTGCCACTCTGGCTTCAATCTGCTCTTTGTCGCCCTTACCGCTGACAATGGTAGTGTTTTCTTTGTCAACAGTGATCTTCTCAGCGGTACCGAGCATATCAACGGTAGCGTCTTCCAGTTTGAAACCTTTTTCTTCACTGATAACCACACCACCTGTCAAAATGGCAATGTCTTCCAGCATTTCTTTTCTTCTGTCGCCGAAGCCAGGAGCCTTGACAGCCACAATCTTCAAACCACCACGCAGACGGTTCACCACGAGAGTTGCCAATGCTTCGCTTTCAACATCTTCTGAAATCACCAACAAAGGACGGCCAGTCTGGACCACTTTCTCCAAAATCGGCAGGAATTCCTTCATATTGCTGATCTTCTTGTCATAAATCAAGATGAAAGGATTCTCATACACTGTTTCCATTTTTTCAGCATCGGTTACGAAATAAGGAGAAATGTAACCTCTATCGAACTGCATACCTTCCACCACTTTCACATGGGTTTCGGTACCTTTAGCCTCTTCAATAGTGATTACACCTTCTTTTTTCACCTTACGCATAGCCTCAGCGATTACTTCACCAACTTTCTTGTCGTTGTTGGCAGAAATTGTAGCCACCTGTTCGATTTTTTCGTGACTGTCGCCTACTGCTTCTGACTGTTTTTTCAGGCTTTCCACAACTTTTGCCACGGCCATGTCGATACCGCGTTTCAGATCCATAGGATTAGCGCCGGCAGTAACATTTTTCAGACCGGTATTGAAAATAATCTGAGCCAGAACGGTAGCGGTAGTAGTACCATCACCAGCCTGGTCGTTGGTTTTGGAAGCCACTTCCTTCACCATCTGGGCACCCATGTTTTCAACGGCATCTTTCAACTCGATTTCCTTGGCAACGGTCACACCGTCCTTGGTAATCTGGGGAGCACCGAATTTCTTGTCGATAATCACATTTCTACCTTTGGGACCAAGGGTAACTTTTACAGCGTTTGCCAATGCGTCAACACCTTTTTTCAGGCCTTCGCGGGCATTCCATTCATATAAAATATCTTTTGCCATAATTCTATAGTTTTTTTATTGATTCTTGATAATTGATGAATTTTAAATTGATTTTATGACACGAATCATGATTAAAGCGTGGCATAAATGTCACTTTCTCTCATAATCAGATAAGTTTCGCCGTCATATTGGATTTCTGTGCCTGAATATTTGCCATACAAAACGGTATCGTTCACTTTCAAGGTCATAGGTTCGTCTTTTTTACCGGGACCAACTGCTACGATAGTGCCTTTTTGTGGTTTTTCTTTTGCGGTGTCAGGGATGATAATACCGCCAGCGGTTTTCATTTCTGCTTCGGCAGGTTTTACTAAGACTCTGTCTGCCAATGGTTTGATGTTCATTTTCATTGTTGTTATTTTTTTAGTTTTTATTGATTATATTGATTTTCAATTATTTGTAATTATCAATAATTTTTCTGAAGCATACAACGACAAAGCAATTAGCAAAATCCGTGCCAAAAAGAATCACTGACAAAATGTCAGCAGCTGCCACAATGTGACAGCCCTACATTATGCGGATGCGGACGTACGTGGTGCGTCCCTACATGCCTTGCGGCTGCCACAATGTGACAGCCCTACATGCCTTTATTTCATTGGCACATTGGCACATTAATAATCAGCGCATTTGCTAATTTACTAATTTGCTAATTTACTAATTAACATCAGTGTTTCGGGGTATCTATCTGCTGTATCTTTCCACCTTTAAGTTCTGCGGCGGAATAGGGTTTCACTCCCTTGGTCTCAACCGAGAGGACTTTCGTCTTCACCTTGGTGCCAAAATTCACCTTGTTGTCCTTATTATCTATAATGTAACCCTCAGCAGTAAAGTTCTTTTCCACAATGACCTGCTGGTTATCCTGACGCTTGAAAATGTTGTTGCGGCAGGTAGTGCCCTTAAAGCCCTTTAGTCTGTACTTTTCAAAGCCATCCTGATCCAAAACGAAAGCGTTGAGAATAGCCAACTCTGCTGACGAAAGCTTATAACCAAAGGGAATGTTCACCTCGGCACTCACACGCTCAGATATTGTTTGAATACTATAGGTGTATTTATCCACCGCATACACCAGTTTTCTGACAACTTTATATATGCCAGGGAGTTTGTTGGTCAGTGTCAACGTAAGCACCACCGTTTGATTATCCTTATCCACCATAGTCCAGTGTTTCACATCCGACATATAGCGATAGAAAAGCTGCTGAACATCCAGTTCCCAAGCGATTTTATGAGGCTGAATCTTCTTCACACTGTTCATATCAACCTTGTCGATATGCTTTCTGTCCTGCTTGCTATAATCATTGGGATTAAAACTATCGAAAGAACCCTTAACCGTCTTATTGATATAGCGTTTATTCAAATCCATCTTCATCTGGATGGAATCCTTAGGGCCATTGATATTACGCATTTCCACAATGTCACCAATCCATTCGTCAAAGTATATCACCTGACCTTCGCTGGTAGCAGTTAAATCGGAAACCACTTTGTGCTTGACATAGTTGGAGGGGAAATCTTTCCAGATTTGGTCATAGACTTTCTTCAAAAAAGCCTGAATTTCAGCACGCTCCTCTTTCTTACTTTTCTTTTTCTTACTGTCATTCTGAACATGAACCACCACCTCATTCAGCATGACCGGCTGATCTTTCATGGTAATACGCAGCGACTTGCCAATAGTGAATTTCGACAAGTCGATAAACATGGTCTCATAGCCTACCAAACTGACAATCAAGCTGTCGCGGGTACTGGGAACTTCCAGCTTAAAGCGACCGTTAATATCGGTAATTGTTCCCACTTCAGGATAATGTTTGAGGTACAGGCTCACGTATGGAAGCCCCTTTCCCGATTTGTCAACCACGGTACCTTCAACATCCACTGCCATGGCAGAAAACTGCATCACAAGCAGCAATATAATACTGATGAACATTCTTGATTTCATGATAAACATATTTTTGTCATGACAATTTGACTTTTTCCTTGAAACAGCTGATGATAACTTTTTGTCCATTGTCGAGTGTTGTTCCGAAAACATAGACCGCTCCGCCATCAGCAAGTTTAAGACTTTTCTTCAACTCGTCGGCGGTCTGCGGGAAATTTCGCACTGCCACGTTGGCCTTCTGAATTGTTTTCAACGCTGTTTTCGCGTCTTTATATGAATAGATATTTTGCACCCGGAATATTCTTCCTGGAAATTCTTTTATCAGACTGTCAGAGGTATATAAATGAGTATGAGGATGCAACTTATTCAGTCCGAAGTGAGTAGCCAAAGATTTGAATGCACCCGCCTTCAAGATGGCCGCATTGGGTTCATACAGGTACTGTCCGACCTGACTGTCGAATTTTGGGATGGCGTTTTGCTCTTCCTCATCCGTGAAATCAAAGCATAACTCCTTCATGCTGTTTCCTTCAAGCCATATATTGACCGCATGATACTGTAATGGCTTTTGAACACCGACATCCAACAGCAGGAGCAACTCCTTACACTCGCCATTCAGCGCTAAGACATATATTTCCTTGGTCTCTGGCAACTGTGCCAAGGCACGCTTGATATCCAACATCGGTGACAATTTCAGCATCACTTTCCTGGCTTTTTGCAATAGGATATCCTTGTACTGCACTATATTAGGTGTGCAATCCTCCAAACTCACCACCCTTGATCCCTGAGCATTCCTACGAGAAGGATCCAAATATAGGAAATCAACAGGTTCCATATCCTGAATGAAATCCTCCATGGTGGTTTGATGAACCTGAACATGTTCAAACTGCAACAATTTCAGATTATGCGACAAAATGTCACACAATTGCCGTTGGGGTTCCACATAATGGCAGGTTTCAAACAAATTGGAGAGAAAAAGGGTGTCGATACCGAAACCACCGGTGAGGTCGGCCATAATACGGTGGTTTCCCGTGGAGACACGGCATGCGGTATTCCGGCTGGATTTATCGGTGTCATTTTCGATAGAGACACGGCATGCGGTATTCCGGCTGGATTTATCGGGGTCATTTTCGATAGAGACACGGCATGCCGTGTCTCTACATAATATATCGTTGATAATAATCCGTTTATATTTTGCCGTTATTTCCGACGAACATTGTTCTAACGCCAAGGAGGGAGGAAAAACAAAACGGGGGATAGATGCTAATAACGGCAATTTATCCCTCGTTTTTTGTCGCCCTTGAATCTGCCGCAAGGCAAAATCAAAGTCTATGTCTTTGTATTTATTCTTTTGCAAGGCCAACTGGCGCACATCCTCTTGCAGATGTTCGTCAATGAACTGCCACGTTGCTTCATCCACAAACATTATACCAAATTGGCGAAGCCCATGAATGCCATAGCCAAGATACCAGCAGTAATCAACGCGATAGGCACACCTTTCATGCCTTTGGGCACGTTCACCAGCTCCAGTTGCTCGCGCAAGCCGGCGAAGATAACAATGGCCAGGATAAAGCCAAGTGCTGATGAAATGGCATATACCGTGCTTTGCAGGATGCTGAAATCTTTCTGTGTCACCAAGATAGCCACACCCAATACGGCACAGTTGGTGGTAATCAGAGGCAGGAAGATACCCAGTGCCTGATACAAGGACGGGCTGATTTTCTTCAGAATAATCTCCACCATCTGCACCAGAGCCGCTATCACCAGGATAAAGCAGATGGTCTGCAGAAAGGTGATGTTCAAGGGCACCAGTACGTATGCCTGGATGCAAGAGGTGACAAGGGTAGCCAGCGTCATCACAAAAAGAACAGCGGCACCCATACCCAGCGCGGTGTCAACCTTGCTTGAAACGCCCAGGAAAGGGCAAATGCCAAGGAACTGCGCCAATATGATGTTATTGACCAATACAGCTCCGATAATCATTAGTATGTATTCCATAGTTATTAGGTTTCAGGTTTTAGGGGTTAGGTTTTAGGGGTCAGGGGTCAGTGATTAGGGGTTAGTTAATAGTTAATAGATGATATATGGTTTAAAATTTTCAATTTTCAGTTTTCAGTTTTTTCTTCGATTGCAGGTAACGGACAAGGGCGACGGTAAAGCCGAAGACGAGGAACGCGCCAGGGGCCAAGACAAAGATCAAGATACCGTCTCCTTGGATGAACTTATGGTCAAAGAAGGAACCACTGCCCAGAATCTCACGAACAGAACCGATGATAGTAAGGGCGATGGTAAAACCGATACCCATGCCCAGACCGTCGAGAATGGAATCGCCCACCGTATTTTTGCTGGCGAAAGCCTCTGCCCTACCCAGCACGATACAGTTGACCACAATCAAAGGGATAAAGATACCCAAGCTGGAAGCCAGCGACGGCGCATAGCCCTGAATCAGCAAGTCGATCATGGACACGAAAGTGGCAATAATCACAATGAATGAAGGAATACGCACCTTGTCGGGAATCACATTCTTCAATAACGAAATAATAGTATTGGACATCAGCAACACGAAAGTGGTTGCCAAGCCCATGCCCAAAGCGTTTTTGACCGATGTGGTGACAGCCAACGTCGGACAGGTTCCCAATACCAAAACGAGAACAGGGTTCTCTTTGAAAAAGCCCTTGGTTAAAATATTCAGTTTACTCATGATTTTCCTCCTTTACCTGATTAAAAGCAGCGACAGCACGGTTGACGGCGTCACAGAATGCACGTGAAGAAATGGTAGCGGCGGTAATGGCATCCACCTCGCCACCGTCTTTTTTCACTTTAAGTTCTTTCTCAGCGGGATTCATACCGACAAACTGCTGAATGAAATGACTTTCAGTATCCGTGATTTTGGCACCCAGTCCAGGGGTTTCGCTATGTTTCAGCACTGCGGTACCCAAGACCTTGCCTTCAGCATCCAGTCCAACCATAATGTCGAAGCGGCCACTAAACGCCTTGTTGGTATAAGTTTCAACAGCCGCGCCACAGCACTGACCGTCCTGATATGCCAAATGAACCGTTACAGGATCTTTGTCTCCTTCGACTGTGCATTCACAGTCCTTCAGTTCTCCCTGAAAACCAGGAAGCACCTGGTTGATAGCCGCGTTTTTCTTCTGTTGCTGTGCCATTTCTATCGGGGTTTTCGTCACCGTATAGACGGCGGCGAGAGCCACACCCGCCAAGAGCGCAATCAAGGTGAGCGTCACCACCAACTGCAACAGTGTAGATTCTTTTTTCGCCATAGTATTTTTATTTTGATGGTCTAACAAGTTTATTTTGCGTATGTTCTCGGTTTGAAACCCTTATTGATCAAAGGCACGAATGCGTTCATAATCAGGATGGCGAAAGAAACGCCTTCCGGATATGCGCCAAACAGACGGATGATGATGGTGAGCAGACCGCATCCCACTCCGAAGACAATCATTCCCCAGCGGGAAGTAGGAGAAGTGACCATATCGGTAGCCATGAAGCAGGCACCCAACATCAGACCACCAGTTACAAGGTGGAAGCAGGGATTAGCGTATGTGGAAGGATCTACCAGATAGAAGATTCCCGAGAACAAGAAAGCGGTCAACAGGAAGAAAACCGGGATTTCCCAGGTGATGACTTTTCTGATCAAAAGGAAGATAGCGCCAATCAGCAAAGCGATAGCCGACACCTCACCGAAGCTGCCGCCCATCTGTCCGAAGAGCAAATCTACGTAAGAGGGCATCTCTGTCATCAAGTCGCCAACAGCCTGACCATTTTTCACACCTTCCTTGAGGATGCCGAGGGGAGTTGGTCCAGTAATGACATCTGCTCCGAGATTCCAAATCGGTGTCGGTTTCGGCCAAGTGGTCATCTGCACCGGGAAGGAAATCAGCAGGAACACACGACCCACCAATGCGGGGTTGAAGGGGTTCTTGCCAAGACCGCCGAAAGGCATTTTAGCTATGGCGATGGCTACAAAAGCACCAATCATCAGTATCCATATCGGTAGATTGGCGGGCACATTGAACGCCAGCAGCAAGCCTGTGATCACGGCCGAGCCATCGGTAATACTGACATTCCCCTTCAGCATAAAACGCTGTATCAGGTATTCTGTCAGCAGACAGGTTGCTATTGATACCAAGGTAAGGATGAGTACCGGCAGTCCGAAATAAAACACAGACACTGCCAATGCCGGCAGGAGCGCAATCACCACCGACCACATAATCTTTTTCACGGTCTCTGTGCCATGCACATGGGGAGAACCGGAAACTTGTAACAATCTATTCATTTATTATCATTCTAAAAATAGGATGCAAAAATAAGAAAATTATCCTTTGGTTATTCCATTTTATTGGCATTTCGATAGAAAAAAATTTTCAAAGTTGAAAACTGAAAAATGGGAACCGAAAGTTAAAAGTTAAATATAGGGGTTAGAAATCAGGGGTTAGAAGCCGTTTTATCGCTTTATCAAAAGCATCGGGGGTCTGAATCACCAGCAATGAGTGCAATTGCTCCTCTGTTAGCTGGAAAGAATGGGCAAAATAATGCCACAGTTCTTTCAAGACCGGCAACGTACCGTTAATGCCACGATAAGCTGTAAGTGTCTGCTTTAGATCTTCATAAAATTCGTTAAAACGCAAAAGCTTTTCCTTCTTGAAGGAATCCTTATCACCACAAAAATTGTTAAATTGGGACGAATCATCATTTCTTGTAGCAACTTCTTGGATTTGCTCCGCCAGCATAGGATTCCGCAGCAAACCACGTCCCAACATCCATGCGTCTATCTGCGGAAATCTTCTGCTTAATATCTGATAATCAGACATTTCAAAAACATCCCCGCTATATATCACACGATGTTTGGTCAACGCAAGCAGTCGCGCCAAGGCATTCAAATCAGGTTTACCCTCATACTGTTGCTTTCCCAATCGAGGATGAATGACAATGAACTCCATGGGATAATTGTTCAAGCGGCTGACAATCTCAAGTCCTTCATCAACGGAGTGCATGCCCAAGCGCATCTTCACAGAGAAGCGGTATGGCAAGTTGCAGGCTGTTTCAACCACGGCTTCCACCTCATCGGGATACGGCATCAGGCCACAACCACGGCGCTTACGCACAATAGGGGCCATCGGGCAACCCAAGTTCCAATTGAAACGATTCAAGCCATATTCCTCATGCAACACATGCATAGTATCGGCAAAATGGGCTGGAACTATACCCATCAGCTGCGGGACAGTCTTCACACACTGGTTGTTTGCCGGGTCAAAGTCTTTCCACTTCCGCACGTTCAGTTTGGCTGTTTCCTGCACGGGCATAAAAGGAGAAATAGCGGCATCAATGCCGCTATAATGACGATATAAACAATTTCGGAAATGGTATAATGTAAGGCCGTGCAACGGCGCTAACCAAAGCTCTGGCATCTCTCCTACTCCACCACAAATTTACGGACTGTCGTGTTGCCAGTCTGCTGAACTTTCAAGAAATAAGTGCCTGCAGACAATTCATCCACTGCCAACCGTGTATTTCCTGTCAGGCCTTCCAACTTCTTGATTTGACGACCATTCATATCATACACTGTCACATCATACACATCCGACTGATTGTCAAGACTGATCATCATGTAGTCAGCAGCGGGATTGGGATACAGATTCATGGCGATTCTCTCAGTGGATTCCACACTCAAATAGTCAAATTCAAATGAGATGTCGTCGATATACAACTCTGTGGAGGTTTTGGCATTCATGAACGAAGATGACATGAAAACAATCACCAAAGAGTCACAATTGACATTTTCCTCATTATACTGAAGAGGAACAGTAATTTCCGTATAGTTTTCCACCCTGTCAGTCAAAGCAAAATAGCCGTATGACTCAGGCATTTCACCCATCAGCATCATACTGGTTTCGCCTTCTCTGTATGCGCCTATCAAAGCCAGCATGGTATCGACCTCATCTACAGGGGGGAGATATTTCACCCATGCTTTCATAGCTGTTGGCACCATGTTGAAAGGTACGCCTTTGGAGAAAATATTAGTCAAAGACGATAATTCACCCATATCCAAATTCTGTATAAGGTTGGATATATCAGTTGTGGAATCAATACTCATCAATGTCTGAATGGTTTCCATACTGACAGAGAATGAGCCTGCTGTTCCAAGTTGTGCTATACCCGGCGCCGTAATTTCAGGACCTCCAAACATAGACAGGTTCAAACTTTTCGCCTGCAACTTCAAAGCGTAATTACCCGAATGTGCATCAGATGTTTTGGTAGCGAAATTAAACGACAGCGGATAACTGCCGATAATTGGAATTCCTGTAATTGAACCAGATATAGAGGTGGTCCATCCCGTAGGATAGCTGGAAGTCCACTGTTCAAAACCCGGGTTACTGATATTCGGTTGCTGTGCCGACAACTGCAATGCAGCAAATGCACATACAATAACAAATAAAATTTTCTTCATATTACTATTATTTAATATTCACATCAAATATTTCTATGCGTGGTCTGCGGTTCCACCGCAAAAAATAGAATTCAAAATCCAAAACCCATTATTCACTATTAATTATTAATTCGCTCTATGCGTGGTCTGCGGTTCCACCGCAAAAAAATAGAATTCAAAATCCAAAACCCATTATTCACTATTAATTATTAATTCGCTCTATGCGTGGTCTGCGGTTCATCGCAAACTTTCAGTTTTCAGTTTTCAACTAATCATTGTATCTCCAATAATTATCCATCTCATTGCCGAAATAATCCTCAGGCTTTGTAATCTGATAATTTTCCTGCTGTTGGATACGCTTATACAATCTCATCTGCCACGAGGGTTCATGATGTTCATCCACTTTGTCAGAATGAAGCAATTCATAGTCATTAGTCACCTCGGCGGGGCACCAGAACACGAATTTCACATTGGTTTGGTCCTGCAAATGATAATAGTGCCATACCTGATAAGGATAGGTAGCCGGGTCGAAGGGGGCGTCTTTGATGTCATTAGGCGGACCGTATTGCAAGTACACACGTCCACGGTCGGTACGGTAGCCCTTTACGAGTTTGCTACCGAAAGTTTTCTGCACAAAATCCACTTTCTTTTGATATTCAAGCCAAGCGCCTTCAGGATCGTTCGGATTTCTGGTCAACCAAAACGAATAGAAGAACTTCTGCAACATGTCGAAATCCACTTTTTTCAATCGTTTGTCGAAAAAATCACGTTCCATATTGGTGGCGATGGGATAAAGGCTTGCGGCATAATCCTCCATCTGTTTTCTGTCGGTAATAGCCGACACAAAGGTATTTTCGACTGACACATCGTTGTATGTCTCCAATTTCAGCGACATTCCCGGATTGCTGCGTTGGAAGAAACAGCGGTTCACGCAATACACGGTGGAATCCATATCCATGATTTCCGTCACCAGATTATAGTTGCCTGAAGGTAACTGATAGATGTTAAAACGGCTGAAAACCAAGGCCACTGGGGCGGTTTTGACATTCAGCACCTGAATAGACTGAGGTGTTGCCAGATGATGGTTTTCCAAAAATTCTATATAGCATTTGGCCAAGAACTGCTTGTTCTTGCCTATAAGATTCTCAGTATTATAAACCTCCATCACGAACGGCAGGTTGTAGAGATTCTCACCAGCATAATTATAGAATAGCGGTGTCATCGAAAAGCCGTATTTCGCATAGAGGTCTCCCGGCTCAGCAGTTCTCACATCACTCAGCAAATCAATTCCTGAGGTACAGATTGAATCTTTTGGAAAATGAACCGAGATAAAGTCAATATAATTGATACTGGTGGTATCGCCATGTAAATCCTTGAAAGTGAACGACAAGTAATAGTCGCCATTTTCCACAGGCAGGTTCTGGACATCCCCGAAATCGGGACGGCCGTTCACCACCGAATCCGCAAAAGTTTCACTACCAATGATATAGCGAAGATTTTTCACTACTTTATCATCCTGAAGAACATCCACATTAATCAGGACCTCGGCCTCATAGCGTTTATCTTCATTCAACGCGTAAGCGACCGTATTACCTCCCACACGGAAGGTAAATTCAATATAAGGCTGCATTTTGTCGGTGCAATAAGCCTTATGATTGAGCATAATCTTCATGCCCTGCCCCATGGAAGAGGCAGTGGCACAAAGAATAAGCATAAAGACAAATAATTTCTTCATTATTTTAATGAATGATTATCGGTTTTTGAATTAGTCACCCAAGGTTGCTACCATAACAGCCTTGATAGTGTGCATACGGTTTTCTGCCTCGTCGAAAACAATACTGTTTTTGGATTCGAACACATCTTCAGTCACTTCGATGCCGTCCAAACCGAATTGTTCGTGAACATCGCGGCCCACTTTGGTTTCGAGGTTATGGTATGCGGGCAGGCAGTGCATGAATTTGCAATTCGGATTGCCAGTCATTTCCATAAGTTTCTTGTTCACCTGATAAGGCATCAGCATATCGATTCTTTCTTTCCAAACTTCCACGGGTTCGCCCATTGACACCCAAACATCGGTATAGATGAAGTCGCAACCTTTAACGCCCTTCTTCACATCGTCGGTAACGGTAACAGTAGCACCGGTTTCCTTGGCGATAGCCTTGCAGGTGTCGATCAATTTCTTGTTGGGTTGCAGTTTTTTGGGAGCCACGATACGGACATCCATACCCATCTTGGCACCACCCACCATCAGTGAGTTACCCATGTTGAAACGGGCATCGCCACAGTATGCGAAAGTCACCTTGTTGAGGGGTTTGTCGATATGTTCCTGCATTGTCAGGAAGTCAGCCAACACCTGAGTCGGGTGGAACTCATTGGTCAGACCGTTCCATACGGGAACACCGGCGTATTTACCCAGTTCTTCCACGATATCCTGGCCAAAACCACGATATTCGATACCATCATACATACGGCCTAATACGCGGGCAGTATCCTTCATGGATTCCTTGATACCGATCTGTGAGCCAGTGGGGCCGAGATAAGTTACATGAGCGCCCTGATCTTTGGCAGCCACTTCAAAAGCGCAGCGGGTACGGGTGGAAGTCTTCTCAAAAATAAGAGCGATATTCTTACCTGTCAAATGCGGCTGTTCTGTACCGGCATATTTAGCGGTTTTGAGGTCAGCAGCCAATTTCAAAAAGAATTTGATTTCTTCAGGAGTGAAATCCAACAATTTAAGGAAGTTTCTGTTTCTTAAGTTGAAAGCCATAATTTTAAAGTTTTTAAAGGTTTAAATACTAATATTAATGTTCACTTCTATCCAAAATATGAGCACGCAAAGATACAAAAAAATAATTAGCAAATGAGCAAATTTGCAAATTAGTTAATGAGACAATTAGACAATGTGCTAATGTGCTAATGTGCTAATGTGCCAATGTGCCAATGTGCCAATTATATTTGCAAATGTGATAATTAGTTAATGTGATTATGTGGCAGTACGTGTTTTCGTGGAATGTGGAGACGTGGAAACGTAAAAAAGTGGACAAGTGGAGAAGTGAAGATATTGAAAAGTATATCGTCTATACGAATGCACGCAGTGCATGACTTAACGACTTAACGTATAAACAAAATTTTTTTTTCATAAAGGTATTTCGTATTGATTTTTTTTGTATTTTTGCAACCGCTTTTCAGCGATGGGGCGTTAGCTCAGTTGGCTAGAGCGTTTGACTGGCAGTCAAGAGGTCGTGAGTTCGATTCTCATACGCTCCACAAAAGACACCTGCAAATTTTCGCAGGTGTTTTTCTTTTAAATCTTCACAAGCGGAGCAAAACCGAATTGAAAGTTTGACCGAAAAAAATTCCAACAATCGGATTCCGGTCTGAAATATTGGGTTGTGTATGTCAAGAATTTCATGTATTTTTGCCGACTAATTTTTTGAACAAGATATTAACAATGGATGGCGAACTCTTAAAACAATTTTTCATCAGCATCTTCTCTTTTGATGAACGCTATCCGCTGTTATTCACACAGTTTAACTTCTGGGCGTTTTTTGCCGTCGTTTTTGCGGGCTTCTGTCTGATGAAGAACAAAAGGTTGCTACGCAACACCTATCTGTTCTTCATGAGTGTGCTTTTTTACTACAAAACCTCCGGACTCTTTGTTCTGATTCTGATTTTTTCCACCATTTTCGGCTTTTTTGTCGGCAAAGGCCTCGACCGCTCCCAAAAAACACCTTACCGCAAGTTCCTGCTGACCGTAGGTGTGGTGGTAAACCTTGCCATTTTATGCTATTTCAAATATGCCTATTTCTTTACAGACGTATATAATTCTTTATTTCACAGCAAGATAGAAATTGTCAACTATTTGGCCAAATGGGCTAATGAGTGGAGTGGCACCAACCGTTTCGATGCAGGCAAGATTCTGCTTCCAGTGGGCATTTCTTTTTATACCTTCCAGAATATCAGTTATTTAGTTGATGTCTATAGAAGAAAAGTGGCCTCGGTAGGGAATATCCTGGACTTTGGTTTTTACACCAGCTTCTTCCCGCAACTGGTAGCAGGTCCCATCATCCGTGCCAATCAGTTCATTCCGCAGCTGTACAAGCCTTTCTTCCTGTCACGCAGGCAGTTCGGCATTGCCGTTTTCTGGATTCTCAACGGTCTGCTGAAGAAAATCATCCTCAGCGACTATCTGGCCGTGAACTTTGTGGACCGTGTATTCAACAATCCCACCATGTTCACGGGCTTCGAGAACCTAATGGCATTGTTCACATACTCTTTGCAGGTATATGCCGACTTTTCAGGCTATACCGACATTGCCATCGGTGTTGCCATGCTAATGGGTTTTTATCTGCCTATAAACTTCAACTCGCCCTACAAAGCACAGAACCCCGGTGAGTTCTGGAAACGCTGGCACATCTCACTTTCCACTTGGCTGAAAGACTATCTTTACATACCTTTGGGAGGCAACCGCAAGGGCAAAGTACGAACCCAAATCAACCTGATGCTCACCATGTTGCTGGGCGGTTTATGGCATGGTGCCAGCTGGAATTTCGTCATCTGGGGCGGCCTGAATGGTGTAGGCATACTCCTGTACAAACTATGGCGCAACCTCACCTGGCTTAAGAAGGTACTGATGTGCTTCATCCCCTTCATGGCCTTTGCCATTGTCGATTATCTGTATCCCCTGCCGGTATTCAACATTGCGGTCATCTGGACCGGCATAATTTTCTTCGGAACATTGATCAGTGCCATATATAACGCCTTCCGTCGGGGCAAACCCATCAAATGGCTGAGTCGTACTTGGGCCATTTTCCTGACCTTCGTCTTCATCACCTTCACCCGACTCTTTTTCCGTTCCGGTTCCAATCTCGACCCTGCCGAAGCTAACGAGGTGGCATGGAACACCGCCAAAAACATGGTAGGACAAATTGGCAGTGCTTGGCGTGTTGACTTGATACCCAAGATGATCTACGAATACCGCTTTGTATTCCTGCTCTTTGTCGCCGGTATGATTATCCACTGGCTGCCAAGCCGCTGGAAACGCTGGTACCGCCTCAACTTCGCCCTGATGCCAATTTGGCTGATGGTAATCGTGGTATGTATCTGTGTGTTCATCATTTACCAGTTCATCACGGCGGACTTGCAACCGTTCATCTACTTCCAATTCTAAATAGTTGACAGTTAACAATTAATAATTAACCATTCTAACCATACTAACCATTAAGTTTCTGAATTCTCTATCCCACTGAAAACTGAAAACTGAAAACTGATAATTGGAATGACGTTTATGTCACTACCCCGGCCTTCGGCCACCCCTTCTAACAGAAGGGGAATTTAAATCTGAATTTCAACTACCAACTACTAACTACTAATCACTGACCACTGAAAACTGAAAACTGAAAACTGATAATTGGAATGACGTATATGTCACTACCCCGGCCTTCGGCCACCCCTTCTAACAGAAGGGGAATTTAAATCTGAATTTCAACTACCAACTACTAACTACTAATCACTGACTCCTGACCACTAATCACTGACCACTAAAACATGGACAAGCAAAACGAAGCACTAGAAAAAGGCAATGTGAAGCAACTGCTGTTGCAGTATGCTTTGCCGGCGATTATCGCCACCACCGCCACTTCGTTTTATAATATCATCGACCGTATTTTCATTGGCCAGGGAGTAGGCCCCTTAGCCATATCGGGCTTGGCACTCACCTTCCCCATTATGAATTTGGGCACCGCCTTAGGCACTTTGGTCGGGGCTGGATCCGCCACCATCATATCGATACGCATGGGCGAGAAACGCCAGGAGGAAGCCATTCAGACTTTGGGCAATGCCTTTGTGCTCAACATGATAATCGGTATTTTATTCTCTGTTTTCGCCCTTATATTTCTCGACCCCTTACTATACCTTTTCGGTGCCAGCGACGCCACCCTGCCCTACGCCCGCGACTTCATGAGAATCATCCTGCTGGGTAATGTCATCACCCATCTTTTCTTTGGCCTGAACAATATCATAAGAGCTTCCGGCTATCCTACCAAAGCGATGATTTCACTGCTATTAACCATAGGTGTCAACATCATACTGGCGCCTTTGTTTATTTTCGCCTTCCATTGGGGCATCAAAGGAGCAGCGACTGCCACCATCATTTCGCAAAGCGTGGGACTGGTGTGGGTAGTATCGCATTTTCTCAGCAAAAAGCCCTACGTTCACTTTACGAAGAACTGTTTCCGACTGTCATGGCAGATTATCGGAAGCGTATTTTCCATCGGAGTGGCACCTTTCCTCATTCACTGTTGTTCTTGTTTGATAGCTATTCTGATGAACTGGCAATTAGGACATTATGGCGGGGATATGGCCATCGGCGCCTTCGGTATCATCAACAGCATCATCAGCCTGCTGATTATGGTCATGTTCGGCTTCACACAGGGAATGCAACCGATTGTAGGTTATAACTGGGGAGCCAAACAACACGACCGCGCCATTGAAGCGTTCAAACTCACCATCTACTATGCCACAGCAGTGGCTGTCATTGGATTCATAGTTGCGGAAACATTTCCCCGCTTCATCGCCCGTTGGTTCACTATCGACAGCGAATTGATAAACATTACTGCCAAGGGCTTGAGAATCTATGTTTTATGTTTGGCTGTTGTAGGATTTCAGGTTGTCACCACCAATTTTTTCCAATCCATCGGCAGGGCAGGCATTTCCATTTTCCTCTCACTCACCCGTCAGATGTTATTTCTAACACCACTATTGCTTTTATTGCCGCCAATATTTGGTTTGGAAGGAGTCTGGTTTGCCACTCCTGTTGCCGACCTGATCTCCGCTCTCGTCACTGCCGGAGTGCTGTGGTATTATTGGAGGAGATTGTAATTATCCCCTTTAGTCTTGTAATATAGTATGTATCAATACTATTTGCAAACTAAACCAATTTAGTTTAACCATCCCAAATCTGTCAACCCTTTTCAGGAAAAGTCAAAGACTTTGACAATATTTTGAGGATTATGCAGAGATCAGCAAGAAAAAAATTTGAGGATTTTGCGGTTTAAGGCAAAAAAAATTTTGAGGAAAAGAAAAAAACGCTATCTTTGCACGTTCAAAAACAACAAGTTATGGAACCCGTGAGACTCTTCAAACGAAAGATTTACGATCGCTTGCTCAAATGGAAACAGGAAAGCAACGGGAAAAGTGCTCTCCTTATTGAGGGTGCCCGACGCATAGGCAAATCAACCGTTGTCAAGACCTTCGCTCGCAACGAATACGAATCGTTCATCCTCATCGATTTCACCAAATGCTCGCAGGAAGTCAAGAACCTCTTTAACGATGTTTCCGACCTCAACTACATCTTCTTGAGGCTTCAACTGGCATACGATGTACAACTAGTTGAAAGGAAGTCGCTCATCATTTTCGATGAAGTACAGTTCCAGCCTCTTGCCCGCCAAGCCATCAAGTCGTTTGTAGAGGATCACCGTTATGATTACATTGAAACGGGCTCACTGATTTCCATCCGTAAGAACACCGAACACATCCTTATCCCTAGCGAAGAGGAACGTATCAGCATGTATCCGATGGATTATGAGGAGTTCCGCTGGGCCATAGGCGATACAGCTACCATTCCGTTACTCCGCGGCGTCTGGGAGCACCCTCAGCCGCTGAAAGAGGCTCATCGCAAACTTATGCGCAACTTCCGGCTCTATATGTTGGTTGGCGGAATGCCTCAAGCCGTGGATGCTTATTTGGAATCCAATAACTTCGAGGTGGTGGACCGTGCCAAACGGCTCATTTTGGATCTGTACGATGAGGATTTCGGGAAAATCGACTCCACGGGGAAGGCTGCTCGTATTTTCGCTGCCATTCCAGCACAACTGAACAGTAATGCTTCCCGCTATCAGATTTCAACCGTCATCCCTAAGGCAAGGGCAGAGGATTATATCGAACTGATTTCTGAAATGGAAAAGTCAAAAACAGTGAACATCTCTCACCATTGCGATGACCCTAATGTTGGTCTTGGAAGCACGGAGGATTTGTTGCGATATAAGATGTTTGTCGGCGACACAGGCCTCTTTGTTACACTGGCTTTCCGCGACAAAGCATTTACGGAAAACGTCATCTATGAGCGACTCCTAAGCGACAAATTGGCCACCAACCTTGGGTATTTGTATGAAAACATAGTAGCTCAGATGCTCAAGGCTTCAGGTAACAAACTTTTCTATCATGCTTGGCCTACTGAAAGCGGGAAACACAACTATGAAGTTGACTTTCTGTTGTCACGTGGGACCAAGATTCTGCCAGTCGAGGTGAAGTCTTCGTCATACAAAACGCACGCATCGTTAGATGCCTTCTGCAAGAAGTTTTCTTCTCGTATCACCAACGAACGTTTCCTCATCTATACAAAAGACTATGCCCACGAAAAATCAGTAAAATATTTGCCCGCTTATATGGCGTATTTCCTGTAAATAAAAGTTTTAGACACACTAAAAAAAACACATATCATGCAATACGTATATACTTACTTGAACGGTCAACTACAAACACAACAAGGTAGGTCATATATGTTTTTTTTGTATTTTTGTTGTGTTGAAAAAAAAAGAATATGACAAAAACAAATCAAC
>CACXXY010000020.1 GCA_902771655.1 uncultured Bacteroidota bacterium
TTTCTTTAATTACGCAAAATGTGTAAAATGTTTTTTGCAACATCACTCCTCGAAGCTCATCAGCCCGCCGATGAGGATGCCGAGGACGAGGAAGATGATGACGGCTTTGCGGCTCAATCCGCGGTTTTCCCAAATTTTGAAAATCAAATAGAAGAATCCGAAGGCCATAATGGGGATGACCACCAATTTCATGATCAACGAGAAGATGACGTAAAACGGACTGCCCCAGTTGGAGATGACCGAAAGAGCCAAACTTCCAATGAGACACAGTCCTGCTATGACATAAAGCGCAATGATTACATACTTCCCGAAAATCATTCCACCTAAGAAAGCGTCATAAAGGTGCAGAAATACTACAAGCCAGGGAAACATCAGCAGCGCAAAGTCAAGCCAGCCTCGGATGACCACCATTTCGCCTTGCCGCACCTTGACCACGGCGAAGGCATATATGGCAACGGCTATGACCACGCAAATCCAAAATATGGCTTGCTGTTCGTCAGTCCACGGCTTCTCAACATTCTCTCCTTGATTGGAGGATGTTTCAAACGGCTCCATATAATCCATACTCACGTACCCCGTATCGCCATTAATCAAGACCGATCCCCATTTGCCGTCAACGGACAGAATGTCAACAGTTTCGTTCTGGGCTATCTGTCCGATGACTCTCCCCGACTTGTCGGCAGTGTCGCGGATGTTGAGCTTGGTGGCGGTGCAGCGGTAGGATGCTGCGTTTACGGTAAGGCTTGCGATAATGCAAAGCACCACACAAATAATCCTGAATATGTTTTTTATCATTTGTCTCTTATTATGTCTGCAAAGATAGCAAAAGGGTATGCCATTCGGCGGCATACCCTATAGGTTCACATTTTCGTACTTGGCCAGATTTTTAGCCATAATCTTGGAGATGTCGTAGCCGGTTTCCATTTCAATCCAGAGCCACTGGCCGTTGGGGTTGCATTCGAGGAAGACGTACTCACCTTCGGGTGTGACGATGAAGTCGAAGCAGCCGAAGTTCAGTCTCATCCGTTGCAGGAAAGCGAGACAGAATTGGCGGATATTCTCGGGCAGTTCCACAATCTCGTGTTTGAGATTGTAGTCGTAACCTTGCCGCCAGTCGATTTTGCCCCTGTCGTCGTCTTGAATTTGTGAATCAATCTTGCAGGCAATGATGTCTTGATTGATAACGGTGATGCGCAGTTCGTAGGCTTTCTCCACATAGTTCTGCACAAAGCTGACCGTCTGCGTGAATGCCTCTTCGGGTTGTCGGAGCATGTCTTCTCTTGCGGCTTTTTGGGAGAAGAAAACCAATTCTTCCGTTTCATTGATGGTGACATTGCCGCTATACAAGGATTTTAGCGACAGCCACGGATGTTTTTTTGCCAATTGTGAGATGGCCTCTTTTGTATTAGAAAAGTAGGTTTCTGGGATGCGCATCCCCAGTGATTGTGCAATGGCAAGTTGCAGCATCTTGGATGCTGCGGGGCGGTCTTCCACAATGCTTCCGATGGAGTAAATATCTCGGATATAATATCTTAAAAAACTGAGAAACTCGTGTCCTTCTTCCAAGATATGCCTGTTCACCTCTTCGTTTGGGTGCATGATGGGCAGTTCTGAAGGGGGAACGGGACGACGATCCCAGACGGCCGTGATTTCGTCCCCTTTCAGAACTAGTCCGTTTTTGACATTGCGGATGAGAAAATCCGCACCCGTCTCGTCAATATGCCACGAAAACCGATAATCTGTAAGCAGACTTTCTCCGTTCAGTCTGAACAATGGGACTTTCCACTCGTTCAGATAGCGGATGACGTTGTTCGGGTGCGAATCATCCTTGTTGCTGAAAATTAGTATCATTAACGGACGGTCTTAACATCATCATTTTCGTTCTTCCAATCGGAATTCTGTCCTTTTGGACCAGCAGTGCGAGGACGATGCTTAGCAGAGCGTGTTGCTAACATTCTCATTTCGTATGAGGTTTGTGTAACGTCATTATACCCCATCGGAGGAATGTCGAAACCATTTTCTTGAATCGAACTCGGCGTTGTGAAATTCATTAATAGCGGCATGATGTTGCCCTGATTGAATTGGTTATATGTTTGCATATTTTTTGATTTTTAAGGTTTTGACAACTATTCTTTTACTTCTAGAACCTCATCTTCATCATATCTGGCATCGTTGCCTTCAATCTTGATGTCGCGATCAATTTGGGTTATAGTGGCGATGTCGCAGATCATTCGGGCGACATTGCCTTTGAGTGCATTACAAACAGAAAGCAGGACTTCCACCTCTTTTGAAGCTAACACTTTGTCGGCCAAAGCCACTTGGGTGCAGGCTTCCATGATGAGCTGTTTGTCAGCGGGATCTTCCACCGTCTTGCCCACTTCAGCGATGTAGCTGTAGATGTCGGTGCATTTGGCCTGTTTTTCGTTCTCCTCCAACAGGAGTTTTGTGATTTCGGAGGCGTCGCATTCAAGGTCTACGGCCACGCGTTTGATGACCTCCACTTCGGCAGTATCCACTCTGCCGTCGGCGCGGAGGGTTGCCATCGTCAGGGCAACCAACTGTTGGTTAAAATTTCCCATAGTTTTAAGGATTTTAGTTTTTGCCTACTCTGTTAAACGCTTTTCGGCGGGGGCGTTTGTTTCAATTAGGAATTATGAGTTATGAATTATGAATGAGAGGCGGTGGCGGAAAGGTGTTGCGGAGAATTACATCTCTACAGCTCAATAATTTAAGCAGTTCATTATAATGCTGTTTGACTTGCTCTTCCCTATAATTTCCACCAGCATTTTTGGTCAAAGCATACATTATTTGTCTGTTTGATCCTAAGTTGCCCTTGTCAAAGGTTTCTGCTTTTTCTTTAGTATCTCTGTCGCTTAAGCGGGAATTCGTGCTTTTGTTAATTAAGCACAGATTGCCGAGATTGTCAATGTAATTTTCATAGCCGGGTACCTTTTCTGAATTACGGCATGCCCATTCTCGTGCGATATGGTGTTCGATTGAGTTCCAGTATTTAAACTCGAATGATTCGAGTTTTGTATTAAAAACAGGTACGTCATTTTTAGAATCCACCCAGTAGAGATAGTCTATGAAATTGAATAAGAAGTGTGGGGTGTTCAGACCTTCTGAATAAGAGTTCTCTTTCGAGAGATGTATGTTTTCGCCTATTGGATTATATTCAATTATTCTTTCATCATAATGGTTGAGGATAATTGTATCCAAGAGGTTGAGGTGTTCAATGTATCCGACTTCAATTTTCTGTTGTTTGTTGAACCATTTCAACACATCGTAAAGCCACTTCTTGTAAATTCTTGACCTGAAAGAGACTTGCAGCATCGTCAATGCTTTGACAATCCGATTTTGTTCGTCATTATCAAATGTGTCGATGTAATCTAAAGCATTATTATTGTTTTTTTGGGGCTTTTTCAAGGTCCAACGTTCACCCTCCTCGGCTTTGTCGTCAATAACGGTTTTCACTACGTATTTGTCGAAGATGGTACGGCAGAAGAACAATGTTTTTATAAAATCTTCCGAATTGAGTTGGTTCTCCACCGCTTTGTATGTACTGATGAGATATTTTTCATTCAGCGGGATTTCTTTTTCTTCACCGTCAGAAAACTTCACTTTATTAGGGAACATCACTTTGAATACGTGCATCAGAAAATTCGGAAAATCAATGATGGACTTGTATTTGGTTTCATCGTCGTTTGCCTCCGAATCATCCTTGCTATCTTCTGCATTTCCACCAACAAAGCTCTCATTCAATATATCATCTAATTTTTTGATTTGTCCGTTTCTGTTCTCTGTATATGTTTCTGCAAGACTTTCAAAAAGGAAGTTGTCATAGTTGTCGCCAAAGTATCTGCGTCGAACGTCTGCCGTGAAAAGTTTCTGGATGGGAGTTTCCATTTGTGAGCAGGCTGTCCAAATCTTGGCAAACTCGTCATAAGACTTCCCATTCAATTTGCTCAACAGAAACGATTTCAGGATTTCGTGCTTTTGCAGTTGTGCTCCGCGATTGTTCATAATCTCAAAATAAGAGGCGACATCGGTGTCTTGTGGTATTTCCACTCTAACCAATATTACGTTGTTTTTGAAATAGTTGACGAAATCCGTCCCTGCATCTCCGATCTTCGTTGCCGTGAGTTCGGCATCCAAGTCAATTTCTTTGATGTACCCAATCGCATTCCGCAAATGCGCGGTTTGAGGATAATCAATGTCGCTGTTCCCATCTTTGGACTTGTAGAAATCGGCAAGGAACTCTTCAAACTCCGGTCGGGAGTCGTAGAACAGGCGCGGCTCGTCATTGATTTTCATGATTTTGGTAATGAGCGATAACACAGTCAGACGTTGTTGACCGTCAATCACTTCAAAATCTCCATTGGAGCGTTTCAATACCACGAGACTGCCAATATAGTAGTGGTTTTGGCCGTTCTTGAAGGCACTATAAATGTCTTGTAGCAGTTGTTCAATCTGTGGCCGTCTCCAAGAAAAATTTCGTTGATAGAGAGAAATAACATATTTATATTGTCTGTCAAAAATTTCCGCTATGCTTTTACCCAGATTTTCGGTATCGTTAATTGTTCCCATTTTCCTTTCCTGTTATAAAGTTGACGATTGTTTGATTGGCAATTTTGCCAATTGCTCCGTAAGTTTTTGTCGATAATTCAGCTGCCATCTTGTCTAATTCCGACAAGTCTGCCAAATCTTTTGCAGTTGAAATAATCTTGAAATAATTGCCAGGAAAAGACGCGACAGTGCTGTATCTGACCTGACTTTTTTCCAGCCGTAAAGAGTAGATCAACCTGTATAGTGTTTTGTAGTACTTGTTCAGTCCTTTCTCACCGAACTTGTCGAATAGTACAAATACAAGTGATTTGTAAGCTTCCCGCAAGTAAGAGTCTCCTGTCCGAGCCGCTGGCCATTGGGGATTGAAAGAACAATCCTCTTTGCGCTTTTCCTTAGCTATTGCCTCATTGTTGTCCGGCCATGTGTAATTCAAACAATATGCGTAATAGAACTCCTTGAACTCGTTCAATTGGTAGGTGCCAATGTTGATGAACATCTGCTTGTAAATCTCCACATATGTTTCCACATAATCGAAGAAATCCTTGCCGTTTACAATTTGCTGGTTGACGTTGACAAAGGGGTTGATGTGATCGTTGTCGCCAAGTTCGAAACGGTTCTTGGTGGCAGAGGTGCCGGAAAGAATAGTGTCGTAGAACTTTGCCGTCAGGTATTGCAAAAGCTGTGGATTCTGGTAGGGGAACAGGGCGGGGTGGTTCTTGTCAATGGTGAAACCCTTGAACTCTTCAATTTGTGTTTTTGAAAACTCACCAGCCCAGTTTTGTCTGCTCCAAACACGGCTTCGATACAATTGCTCGTCAAAAATCTGTTTCAGCACATCAATGTTCGGGTCATCCTTGATTTTCGGAGTGGGATCGTATTGTGTGGCCTCTTCCCACCGCTTGTCGCAACGGATTTTGTCTTCCCTGCTTTCCATTTCCATAGCACGGATATGATACGCTTTCAACAGGTTGTATGCCTCCAATTCTTTTCCTCTACCATTCTGCGAATCAAACATTTGAAACGCTTCCGTAAGGTCATCCACCACAATCTTGACAAAATCGCAGGCGGATAAAACGTAGTCCATATATTTTTCTGGACTATTGACATTCTCATCAAGCCATGCTTTGATGAACGAAAAGTTCTGTTTAATGGTCGCATGCGATTCCGTGCCGAAAGAAAGCGAACAGGAATAATTATCGGGTATGCCGCACGCTTTCCACAAAAGGAACAGAGTGGTCAGCCTCTGCTGTCCGTCCACAATGTCCAGGACATTGTCTGTTGTGTTGTTATGCAGGATGACGCTCCCGATTCGGTAATTCTTTTTGCCAGCGTTCATGCTTTGTAGCACATCTTCAAGCAATTGTCGCACATTTTTCTCTGTCCAACGATATGGGCGTTGGTATGGAGGAATCCGAAGATTTCCTATTTTTAAAAGCTCACCGACAGAAACGATATTTGCTTGTATGTTGGAGATGGTTGGCATATCATTAATATTTGTTAGTTTTTTTTTATTCCACCGAACAGACCCATCTCAGGAAGTCCATCCCAATCAACACACGCATGATTATTTCCATCGACAAAAACGCAAATGGAGTACTTCTCTCCACCTGCTTCATAGTCTATTTTATATATGTCGCAGGTGAGGAAATTTTGTGCAATCCAAGCAATTTTCCCATCTGAATCCTCATCCTGTTCGCTAATTTTCTCTTGCAATGCATCATACATATTACTATATTCATAACCAATTTGATTCAGTAGTTCATCTTTCTTGGCAATTGATTTATCAACAAACAATTCATTCTGATTTATACGAATTAAGGTCAAGTCGTTCCTTACGCGACTTTTCAAAAAATTATAATATTTGATATACCATCCAAAAGTGTAAAGAATATCCAAATCTGACATTTCCGAGAAATCTGTACAATCCTCGACATCACTGAACCAAGGTGTGATATAGCTGAAATATTTTTTATAGAAAACCTTTTCTTTGTATGTTTTTGCCTCGGCCGATACACCGGTGCCTTTATCTTCCAAACCTGTTCCATCGCAGTGACGACACGTGATAAAGCCTTTACCATAGCATTTACTGCATTGACCAGTCTTATACTTTGGTTCGCCACTTGCAAAATAGGAGTCAACATATCTTTCTCTTCCGCTTCCGTCACATTTCGAACATCTTTCTATTTTTTCTCCATTACATTCAGTACAAGGTCGGCTGTTCTCCTTATGGATTTCATATGAAAAAATTTGGGCGTTTGAACCATAAGAAGTGATTTCTTTGTTGACTGCCATCACTTCATCAATCTCTTTCATGGCTTTAGCTGCCGCTTGTTCAGAATTAGACACATCATCTAAGTAAGGCACGTCGTATTTACTTGCATAGAATGTCCTTTGTGATAATTTGTCACATTCCGCACCTACATATCTTTCATTGTCGCTTTCCCATCTGTCAATGAATTTTTCCACACTGTAGGAGAAGATCATTTTTCCTTTGCTAATTTTCGCATTGCCTGTCAATTCACTCAAATTACGGATTGCACGCACCTCACCTTTTAGAACAGACAGGCAGTCTTCAACATCTTCTCCTTTCACTTTCCGTGCTGCATTTTCTATCTCACTGACAAGGAGGTGTTTTAGCCTCCATTCATCCATATTCCATAAATTCTCATGTTCAGGGATTTGAAATTCTACTCCCTGTTCGTCTGGAGTTCTCCAATATCCGCGAGACACTGTCACCTGTTTCACAGCCCGTATCTTTTTCTCCATTTGAGTACGTAATACGGCTTCTTTTGAGGGTTGCTCTGGCTTTGGTGCGGGATTTGCTTGCTTGTTAATTCGTTCTTCAGTTTTTTCTGTCTGAGTTGCCTGAGTTGCCTGCATCTTTTGCACTCCGGTCTCTTTCATCTTAACTTCTGATTGTGGCTGTGAGGACATCTTTTGTAGTGGAGTTCCGCATTCCGGACAGAACTTACCTGCGGATTCTGCACCGCAATTGGGACATTTCACTTTTTCATTTTTTGTTTCTATTTTCTTCGCCACTTCAGGCTTCGCCTCCTGTTCTTTCGCCTCCTCTTTGGACACTTCTTTCTGTGGCTCTATCTCCACGATAATCTTCTCAACCCCGTAGCCCTTTTTACCAATAGGAATGTTCGAGTCTAAATTGGCTACATCGGCATCGGAGGTGTCATTCCAGTCGCTTTGAAGGATTTTCTCGATTCTTTCATTTCTTTCCGCCCTTCTTTTTGTCCCTTTTGCCCATTCTATTTTGCCGCAGATGTCATCGCCATTTTGTTTGAGCAGCAGTTGCACCCCTTTGCAGTAATTGTCAGCATACAGGTGCATCTGCACCGTCATTTCGTCCGCGTTACGTTTAACCTGATACACTTCTGGTATGACGGAAGTCCCCATCCAGCCTCCGCAAAGAGCAGCTGATACGAATTGGATGTTAGTGATCTTTGTGTCATATAACACCACCATCTCCTTATCAGCGAGAAGTGTCAAATTGATTTCTTCTTGCGTCTTTACCGGTGTCTTTGATTCAGTAGTTAGTCTTTCCGCTTCATCCAGCGTGTAGCGGCTGTAATCCTGCGGCTCTTTTCCCTCAAATTGTTCAATCACGGGCTCGATGATGCTGCGGATGTCAAGAAACGCTTGAAACATATCCAGTACTGTATGAATCTCGCCATCAATAGTCCACTGACAATTGTTTCTTCCAAACCAGTTGCTTGGAATCAGTCTTTCATTATGAAGATTGGCATTAAGGTGGTTGCGAATAGCACGCCAGTCTTTTTGCTCAAGATGAAGAGCTACAGTACCTAAGTGGTATTCATAATGCATCGGAATGCCAAATTGTTTTCCTGCTTGTATTTTAATACATTCATCGGATGCATAATTTAGCTCTTTGCCTGGGAAGAACTTCCCAACAAACTCTCTCATTTCTTGTTCTGTGATATTCATATCGATATGTTTAAATTACTTCCTTTTCCCAAACATCAGCTCAATCAGCATTCTTCCCAACTTACGTTCCAGTCCGCCGCGAGTGGTAGGTATGCCTGTCTTGTGGGCCACCTTGCTCTTCAGCCCGGCGATGCCTAATAGCCGGCTCCACGAAAATGATAATCCTCGAATTCTCATCGTATTTTCGTTTAGTTCAAATTAATTCAAGCAGAAAACAGCGCACCCCTTCCGCCCTTCAGGTGGAAAAGGCATCGCCAAACGCCACGAGACACTGAAAAACTGAAAAGAGTACGCCTATGGCAGACGTACCTATCAGTGTGTCCTGTCTCTAAGATTTGGCGATTTCTTTCCACAGCCACACCATAGCTTACGCTATCTTCAAATACGCTGCAAATATATAAAATATTTCTGTTCGGCATACTCTTTTTTTTTCGGGGACAAAAATAAATCACAAGTATGCCAAAGCATGACATAGTTTTCAGTTAATAGTTAACAATTAATAATTAGCAGTTGATGATAGGATAATAAGGGTGCAATCCGTCAGGATTATCAGTCTTCAGTAGGTATAATGCCTCAAATACCCACTGATATAATCACCTTTTATTTTTATGTAATTTAGGAATCGGATGGCAAAAATACATAAAAATGAATGCTGTTATAATATTCTCATCGCGATATAGGCACAAGCCTCCGCATCGGCAAGGGCGTGGTGATGGTGCTCCAAGTCAAAACCACAGGCCTCGGCCACGGTGTGCAGCTGATGGTTGGGCAGGCGATGCCCAAAATGGCGGCGCGAAGCCCGACAGGTGCATAAGAACTGATAATCAGGATAATCCATCTGATACAGTTGAAAGACAGACTTTAAACAGCCCTCATCGAACATACTGTTATGTGCCACTAAAGGCAGGCCTTCGATTTTGGGTGCGATTTTGGCCCACACCTCGGGAAATATGGGAGCATTGTCCGTATCCATCCGCGATAATCCGTGAACCCGCTGGCAAAACCAGGCATAGTAGTTGGGTTCGGGACGGATCAGGCTATAGAAATTGTCGGCAATGATGCCATTGCGAACAATCACTATACCCACGCTGCACACGCTGCTGCGCTGTCCGTTGGCGGTCTCGAAATCAATAGCGGCAAAGTCGGTCATACTCTCATTTTTCGTGCCTGCGTTTCAGGCAGCAAAATTACAAAAATTTTTCAGTGAGTGTGATTTAACTCCCCTGCAGGGCAATCTTCTAAAAAACAATGGGCATATTAGCACATTGAATTATTTCGTATCTTTCTTCTGTATTTTTTCAGACGCACGCGGTGCGTCCCTACAAAAAATTTGTTTGTCGGTGTGTAATTCGAGGATTTTATGTAAATTTGCACGCTCATTATATACTGGAAAGAAATGAATGATTTGTTAGATAAATTAGCGGTTATCCATCAAAAATGGCTCGAAATCGGAGAGGAAATCACCAAGCCGGAAGTCATCGCCGATATGAAGCGTTTCATCAAGCTGAGCAAGGACTACAAGGATTTGCAGGCAGTGGTGGAAGCCTATAAGAAATACAAAAATATCGTTGAGAACATCGCCAACACGAAGGAGGTTATCGCCACCGAAAAAGACGAGGACTTCCGCGAGATGGCCAAGCAGGAGCTGGACACTTTCCTGCAGGAAAAAGAGAAAATGGAGGAGGATATCCGTCTGTTGCTGCTGCCCTCCGACCCGCAGGACAGCAAAAACGCCCAGGTGGAAATCCGCGCCGGTACTGGTGGCGATGAGGCCAGCATCTTCGCCGGCGACCTTTTCCGCATGTACCAACACTATTGCGACAAGAAAGGCTGGAAATACGATGTGGTGTCCATGACCGAAGGTACCGTAGGCGGTTTCAAGGAAATCGTGTTCACCATCAGCGGTGAGGGCGTCTATGGCCTGATGAAATACGAATCTGGTGTGCACCGTGTGCAGCGTGTGCCGCAAACCGAGGCCCAGGGCCGTGTGCATACTTCCGCCGCTTCAGTGGTGGTGCTGCCCGAAGCCGATGAGTTTGATGTGGAACTGAAAATGAGCGATATCCGCAAGGATACCTACTGCTCTTCAGGACCTGGCGGCCAGTCGGTGAACACGACCTATTCGGCTGTTCGTCTGACCCACATCCCTACAGGAATTGTGGTGGCCATCCAGGATGAGAAATCGCAGCTCAAGAACCTTGACAAGGCCATGAGCGTGCTGAGAACCCGTCTGTTTGAGCGCGAGTACAAGAAATACCTCGATGAGGTAGCCTCCAAACGTAAGACCATGGTGTCAACGGGTGACCGTTCCGCCAAAATCCGTACTTACAACTACCCGCAGAACCGTGTGACTGACCATCGTATCAACCTAACCATGTACAATCTCACAGGCTTTATGGACGGTGACATCCAGGAGACCATTGAGGCGTTGCAGGTGGCCGAAAACGCCGAGAGACTGAAAGAGGCAGTGGAGATCTAAAATTGATTCTAACCCATTCAAATAATACATAACATTAAATTTTACAAGTATGGCATTAGCAATTACATCTGAAAATTTTGAAACTATCGCCAAGGGCGACAAGTTAGTGGTTATTGATTTCTGGGCACCCTGGTGCGGTCCGTGCAGAGCTTTGGGTCCGACCATCGAAGAGGTGGCTGCCGAGTACGAAGGCAAGGCCGTTATCGGCAAATGCGATACCGACGAAGAGGGCGAGCTCGCCATGCAGTTCGGCGTGCGCAACATCCCCATGCTGGTATTCCTCAAGAACGGCGAAGTGAAAGATGTGCATGTGGGCCCCATCAAAAAGAGCGAGCTCACTGCCAAAATCGATTCTCTGCTGTAATCATCGAGACAAATTTATTATTCACTAAAATCATAAAACTATGTTTGAATTTATCAAAAGTCATCTGACTGTATCTCTCTTGATACTCAGCTTGATAGTAATCACACCTTTTGTGATTTACTATGTCATCACAGCTAAGAGGGAACACCCGAAAGGGCTGATTGCCGCTGCACTCAGCAACATGGGTGAACGTTTCGGCTACTACATCATGAACGCTGTTCTGGTGTTGTTCCTCTGCTCCAAATTCGGTTTGAAAGATACCCAAGCCACACTGATCTATTCCGTGTTCTACATGGGTATTTACATTCTGAGTCTGGTGGGCGGTATCATTGCCGACAGAAAACAAAACTACAAAGGCACCATCATGGCCGGTTTGTTCGTGATGGCTATGGGCTATGTCATTCTGGCTATTCCCATCATGTCAACCGCCAGCACCATCACCTGGTTGCTGCCTCTGACCTGCTTTGCCTTGTTGCTCATCGCCTTCGGTAACGGTCTTTTCAAAGGGAACCTGCAAGCTTTGGTAGGTCAGCTGTACGACAATTTCGAAGCTGAAGCCGCCAAGAAGGGCGAGGAAGAACTCCGTATCGCCAAGAGCAAACGTGATCCCGGTTTCCAGATTTTCTACGTATTCATCAACGTGGGTGGTTTGGTTGCTCCTTTCGTTGCCCCATTAATCAGACAATGGTGGTTGAACATCCACAACATGAACTTCAACGCCAACCTTCCCGCATTATGCCACCAGTACATCGAGCAAGGCGAAGCCATGGGTGCTGACGCTTTGGCCAAGATGAACGATATGATCGCCACTGCCTCCACCGTCGGTGTTGATAACCTCACTACCTTCTGCCAGGATTACCTCAACGTGTTCAACTCGGGTGTTCACTTCTCCTTCATCGCCTCTGTTATTGCCATGTTGATTTCTCTGACTATCTTCTTGGTGAAGAAAAACAAATTACCCAATCCTGAAAAGAAAGCCGCTGTTACTTCTGTTGACTATACTGAAGAAGAAAAGAGAGCTATGGCTACCGAAATCAAGCAGAGACTTTATGCTTTGTTCGCAGTGTTAGGTATCGCCGTATTCTTCTGGTTCTCCTTCCACCAGAATGGTACCTCCATGTCGTTGTTCGCCCGTGACTTTGTGGATACTTCCGCTATCGCTCCCGAAATCTGGCAGGCTGTCAACCCGTTCTTTGTGATTGTGCTGACACCTCTCATCCTGATTGCATTCGGCGCATTGGCCCGCAGAGGCAAAGACATTTCCACTCCGCGTAAAATTGCCATGGGTATGGGAATTGCCGCCACCGCTTATCTGATTATGACCATCTTCAGCGCATCATGCGGATATCCTTCAGCTGAAGAATTCAGAACTACCGGTACCGAAGCTGAAAAAGCCGGCTGGTGGATCCTGATTATCTATTATTTCTTCATGACTGTAGCCGAATTGTTCATTTCCCCGCTGGGACTTTCTTTCGTTTCCAAGGTCGCTCCGAAGCACCTCCTCGGTCTCTGCCAAGGTCTGTGGTTAGGCGCCACCGCTGTTGGTAACGGTTTGTTGTGGATTGGACCTCTGATGTACAACAAATGGCCTATCTGGCAATGCTGGGCAGTATTCATGGGAGTTTGCTTGATCTCCATGGGTGTGATGCTCGGTATGGTGAAATGGCTGGAAAGAGTCGCTAAATAACATCAACCCCAATATGTTGAAAAAAGGCTGCCGAATGGCAGCCTTTTTTTATTTCAGCAACTGTGCGCTGTGGTTTTTGGTATCGACTTTTCCAATGGCGTCGATAATCACACCCTGCTCGTCGATAACGTATGTGGTGCGAAGGGTGCCCTCGGTCACCTTACCGTACATTTTCTTCTCGCCCCATGCCTCGTAGGCTTTCAGAATGGTGAGGTCGGTATCGGCGATGAGGTGGAAGGGCAGTTCATATTTGGCGATGAACTTCTGATGTGAGGCGGCAGAGTCGCGGCTCACCCCCAACACCTCATAGGCCATCGACAGAAAACGCTGGTAGTTGTCACGCAGGTCGCAAGCCTCGGCGGTGCATCCTGGCGTACTGTCCTTGGGGTAGAAGTAAAGCACAAGTTTCTTGCCTTGAAAATCCTTTAGGGAAACATTGTTTCCGTTTTCGTCCTTGCCCTCGAAATACGGGGCTTTTGTTCCGATTTGCAGCATAATGGTAATGTTTTTCTTTGGGAAGACAAAGATACTATTATTTCTGTTTTTCGGAAAGAATTTCCAGAAATTTTTCCTGTATGTGTCCTTGTATTATATTATTTTATATTTTTGCAAAAAGAAAATAAAAGATAATCAATTTATTATGATGTCACAATTTGTGATATCATCAAAAAGAAATACACATGAATAGTACTCTTGTAATTTCCGATAATTCAATCCAAAACATTATCTATGACATCAGAGGTGATAAAGTAATGTTGGACTACGATTTGGCAACAATCTACGGTGTGGAAACAAGAACGTTAAACCAAGCGGTAAAACGGAATATTGAACGATTCCCAGCGGATTTTATGTTTAGACTAACTGTGACAGAATGGGAAGAAGTTATGCGTAACATATTGATTAACAATATGCCATCACAGATTGTGACAGCATCACTTGACCGGCGAAATAAGTCAACACCACCTTATGCCTTTACTGAACACGGAGCAGTAATGCTGGCCTCGGTGCTTCGAAGTCCAAGTGCCATCCAGATGAGTGTGACAGTGACAAGAGCTTTTATTGCGATGCGGCAAGCCATTTCCAATATGTTGTCAATGGACTTAAAAGTTGAGCAACTCTCCCACAAAGTTGACCAACTGAACGCCTACGTTGAAGACATCCTTCATGATCAGAATGACATCAACGAGCATCAGGAACAATTTAACAATGAACTAGCCCTGCAAATCGAGATCATTAATGATGCGCTGGACCAGTTGCGCGAGAAGAAAAACACACCAAGTAATCCGATTGGATTTAAAATATAAGGCAAACGGTCTTCGTTACTGAAATTTTCTTATTTTTGCCATCTTATTTTTAAATTATGTCTCTGAATACAATAAATGTAGCTGATTTTAACTGGCAAATCATCCTCAACCCCAATGCCCAAGACCATAAGGGTTTGGAGCATTGGAACGAAATCGCAGCCAAACTCGATGAGCATCATGTACGCTATGAACTGCATCAGGCCAATGGTAGCCACTCCGGCATAGACCTTGCCCGCAAATTGTGTCAGGAAGGACAACGACACCTGATGGTGATTGGGGGTGACGGTACCATCAATGAAATTGTCAATGGCATCTTCACTTCGGGTATTGACACGCACGAAGTGTTTTTGGCGGTGATCCCGCACGGCCGTGGCAACGATTGGGCGCGCACACACCACTATCCTACAGATTATCTGGAAGCAGTAGAGGGGTTTCTGAAAGGGCGTTTTATTGAGCATGATGTGGGGCTGACCAAGGTTTTTCAAGGAGAAAAAGAAATCGAACAGCGTTATTTTATCAATATCAACAGTTTCGGCTTTTCCGCCGAAGTGATATACGAGACTATTTATACCAAACCGAAGTTCCTCAACATCTCCGTGTATATGCTGGGAGTGTTCCTTGCCCTGTTCAAGCATAAACCCATTCCTGTCATTATCAATTCCAAAGATTTTCACTATCAAGGCAAGCCTTTCCTTTTTGCGGTCGCCAACTGCAAGTATCACGGTGACGGCATGAAACAAGCTCCCGACGCCAGTTTTGACGATGGGGTGTTTGACGTGATTATCCTGCCACAAGTCGGCATACTGACGGTGCTACTCAAAATCAAACATATATTCACGGGGAAGCACATCCAAAAAATCAAAGGTGTGCAGTGCTATAGAACCAACAAGCTCTGCATTAGTGCGGAACCCGCCATTTTGGGTGAACTCGAAGGTGAACTGCTGTCACAAGGCAGATATGAGATAGAGATGTTGCCTTTAGCTTTTAACACACTGACTTTTATTGAATAACCAGCCATGCAGAAAGCCATTATCATAGCAGGCCCCTGTGCTGCCGAAAGCAAAGAGCAATTGTTTCAAACTGCCCGAGGATTAACGGAATCCTTGTCGGCAAAAGGACTTGCGCTCGATTTCTTCCGTGCCGGAGTTTGGAAACCCCGCAGCAAACCAGGCGATTTTTCGGGCATAGGCACCGAGGCTTTGCCATGGCTACAAGAACTACAGCAACAATTCGGGATTCCTGTTTGTGTTGAGGTCGGCACCCCAGACCAATTGGATTTATGTGAACAATATGACATCAAAGCATGCTGGATAGGAGCCCGCACCTCGGTAAATCCTTTCGATGTGCAAGCCATTGCCGATGCCGCAAAAAATCGTGATTTTACTGTCATGGTCAAGAACCCTATGGTTGCCGACCTGAAACTCTGGATAGGCAATATCGAGAGATTTCTCAATGCCGGCATCACCAAACTGATGGCGGTTCATCGGGGTTGTGCCGACAGCAACGAAAGTGTATATCGCAACAATCCCTCGTGGGAAATGGCCATCGACCTTAAAGTGCGTTATCCGCAAATTCCACTGCTTTGCGACCCCTCCCATATCGCCGGTCAACGCCAATATATTGCACAACTTTCGCAGCTTGCGCTGGACTATGGTTTTGATGGCCTGATGATTGAGGCTCACTACCAGCCTTCCGCCGCACTCAGCGATGCGGAACAGCAGTTAACCCCAGCGGACCTAACGGAAATGCTGTCCAAACTTCAGTTTAAGGATACTATAACTTCTCCCGCCGAACATGAATTGCGAAAACAAAGAACATTAATTCATAATATCGACACCCAACTCAGCGTTTTATTGGGCAAACGCATGGAGATTGTGGATTCCATTGCCAAAATCAAAGCCGAGCACAACCTGCCGGTGGTACAACCCGAACAATGGAACAAAGTGGTTCAGACTTATCAGCAAAACTCTTTACGAGATATTGATTATCAGAATTTTATTGAAAACTTCTTAGAACTTCTCCATCAATCCTCCATCAAAAGACAAAGAAAATAAGCATGGAAAACAATTATACAGACGAACGTACTTCGGGAAGCAACCGCATCAAGAATTTCTTCACCATTGCCATTTCTTTTTTAGTAGGAATGACCGTGGCCTTGTATTTTGTACCAGGTCGCAAGCAAGGTTTGAGCAGCATGCAAAGCAACAAGTTGGATGAAGTGGTAAAATATATCAACAGTTATTATGTTGATACTGTAAACACTAACCAATTGTTTGAAACAGCCATCACTTCCATGCTGCAAGAGTTGGACCCCCACTCTACCTACGCCAATGCAGTGGATAACAAGGCCATGATGGAGTCGCTGGAAGGGGCATTTGAAGGGGTGGGCATTCAGTTCAGCATCATGAACGACACCATTATGGTAATCTCGACGGTAAGCGGAGGTCCTTCCGAAAAGCAGGGTATTCGTGCCGGCGACCGCATTGTGACGGTAGATGGAAAGAATGTGGCCGGCATCGGCATACAAAATGACGAGGTGATGAAACTGCTGCGTGGCAAAAAGAAAACGGATGTCACCATCGGCATCATGCGTCAGGGATTCCCACAGATTACCGATTACATCGTCACTCGTGATGTCATTCCCACTTATACTGTTGACATTGCTTATATGGTTGACCCACAGACAGGTTACATCAAAATCAATCAGTTTGGAGCCACCACTGCCCGCGAATTCAGCGATGCGATTGACCAGCTGAAAAAGAAGGGCATGAGCAAAATGATTTTGGATTTGCGCAGCAATTCCGGAGGTTTTTTAGATGCCGCCATCCAGATTTGCGACGAATTCTTGCCCAAAGGGGAAATGATTGTCTATACTGAAGGATTACATGTGCCAACCGACAAAATATATGCCACCCGTTATGGTAACTTTGAAAAGGGCGAAGTGGTTGTATTGATTGATGATTTCAGCGCCTCTGCCAGCGAGATTGTGGCGGGTGCCATCCAGGATAATGACAGAGGTGTTGTCGTGGGTCGTCGTTCTTTCGGTAAAGGATTGGTACAAAGACAGATAGATTTGTCCGACAAATCCAGTATCCGCTTGACAGTGGCCCGTTATCATACCCCCAGCGGACGATGCATCCAGCGCGAATACGGCAAAGGGACTGAAGCCTATTACGAGGATTTCATCGACCGCTACTACCGTGGCGAAATGAGCCATTCCGACAGTATTAAGTTTGATGAGAATCAAAAGTTTACTACCAAAAAGGGCCGAACAGTCTATGGTGGGGGCGGTATCATGCCCGACTATTTTATTCCTTTGGATGACGACAGCACGCTGAACGCCTATTACCAGGTGTTGAATTCATCGGCCATTGTTCAGTTCGCCTTCAACTATGCTACGGAAAACAAGGAGCGGATGCTGAAGCAGTATCCCACCGCAGAGGCCTACGTCAAGCAAATGACCGTCAGCAATGATTTGTTGAAGCAGCTGCTGAACTTCTATACTCAAAAAACAGGACAGAAAGTGAAAGACCTCAACAATGAATCCATCAAGGAACTCAAGGTATGGCTGAAAGCATTGATTGGCAGAGACATATACCAAGACGAAGCTTTCTATCCCGTCATCAACAGCAGCGACAAAACTTTCCTGAAAGCCGTGGAACTGACAGAATAGAATTGATAATCGTAGAAAACAAAATATATGTTAAACTCACATTTGACCCTGAATAAAGAGTGAGTCTATTCTTTTTCGGCGAGGTATCTGGTTATCTGTTCACTAAGTTCATTAAGATCTTTTGTGGCAACATCCCATACTATTGTATCATCAATTTGAAAATACTCATGAACGATATAGTTACGCATCCCTTTCACTTTTTTCCATGGTGTATCTGGATGGGAGTCAATAAATTCGGAGGTGAGCATATTGGCTGCTTCACCAATTATTTCGATGTTTTTCACCACCGCATAATACATCATATCGTCTGCAACAAGGTCTTCATAGGTCTTGTTTAACGTGTATTTTCTTACACGTTTTATGGCTTCAAGTATGTGATTCAGCCGTTCTTTGTCTCTATGCGGTTCTCTCATAAATCAATCGTCTATCTTGTTCTACACTCTTTCTGGCAAAGGAAGCTAATGAGCGTTCCGTTACCAAGTCAACATTACGGCCTAATAATTCCTTTAAATCCTCATACATGCCAAAAAAATCCATGCCAACTGGTTTTGATGGGTCCAATACTACGAGAATATCCACGTCGCTTTGATCGGTTTCTTCACCTCGAGCAAAAGAGCCAAACAACCATGCTTTTAGTACAGGTTGAGACTTAAAATAATCAGCTATAATCTTTTGCATTTCTTCGGTAGCCATAATCCAATGTTTTCGTTTGCAAATATACAACATATTTTTGATTTATGATTTTCTGAAAAAAACTGTTCTTAATTATACAAATTTTGATAGTTACGGAAGTAGTGTCAGAAAAATCATTATTTTTGCCAACTAATATCAACGAATCACATTTCACATGCACGATTATAAAGACAAACTGAAAAACATCACCACCTTCATTTTTGATTTTGACGGGGTGCTTTCTGATGGTAAGATATGGGTACTGCCTGATGGCGACCAGCTTCGCGCTACAGGCGTGAAAGACGGTTATGCCTTGCAGTACGCCCTGCGCAAGGGCTACAGGGTGGCGGTCATCTCTGGAGGCTATTCCGAATCCATGCGCCTGCGTTACAAGAATTTTCCAGGCATGGAAATCTTCCTGCAGGTGCGCAATAAGGTTAAGGTCTATAACGAATACCTCAACAAATATGGTCTCAGCCGTGAGGAGGTGATGATGATGGGTGATGATATTCCCGACTACGAGATCATGCAGCTCAGCGGCCTCAAATGCTGTCCCGCCGACGCCGCCGAGGAAATCAAAGCCATTGCCGACTATGTCTCCGTGAAAAAAGGTGGTGACGGTGCTGCCCGCGACATTATCGAGCAAACTTTGAAAGCCCAGGGACGCTGGTTCGAAAAAGACGCTTGTATTTGGTAATTAATTGATTATGATTTTTTTACCATTATTTTCATGATGGAACTTAGCATTCAGTTGTATAAGCAATATCTTAAACTGGAACGCTCCCTGTCGCCCAAGACAGTGGAAGCCTATCTCCATGACATTGAAAAACTGAATGATTTTTTAGGCGGAAGAAAAAAATTGGAAGATGTTAAATTAGAAGATTTGCAGGATTTTTTAGCCTCCTTATATGATGACAAGATTTCAGCCAGAAGCCAGGCTCGCATCATCTCTGGGCTGAAATCCTTCTACAAGTTCATGCTTTTCGACCATAAAATCACGCACGACCCCACCGAATTATTAGATGCTCCCAAGATTGGCCGCCACTTGCCCGAAGTGCTTTCTATTCCGGAGATTGAAGCCATCTTGAACGGTATTGATTTGAGCAAGCCTGAAGGACACCGCAACAAGGCGATTATAGAAGTGATGTATGGCTGCGGCCTGCGTGTCAGCGAGGTGGTGAACCTGCGTATCTCCAACTTGTATTTTCGCGATAATTATATCCGCATTATTGGCAAAGGCGACAAAGAAAGACTGGTACCCATTGGACAAACCGCCCAAAATGCCATACTTCTATACATGGAAGGTGTTCGTGAGCATATTAAAATCAAAAAAGGGGAAGAAGACTTTGTTTT
>CACXXY010000021.1 GCA_902771655.1 uncultured Bacteroidota bacterium
TGGTCGGTGACTGTAGGCGTACCGGGACAGGACTTTCCATCTATCAATGGGACAGTGAAGTTTACTTGGTTACCATACGCCGTGCCTGCACTATTGGTGGCGTAGGCCCGTACATAATAGGTGGTACTGGCTGTGAGACCTGTGATATCGCTGGTAAAGCTGCCCAAACCGCTGCCATCGGTAGTGTGGCTGTCGCTAATGGTCGGGTTTTGTGAAGTACTCCAGCATACGCCGCGGGCAGTGACATCGTCAAGGCCCATGTCGGTCACATTGCCGCCGCAGGTGGCCGTGATGTCCGTAGTACCACTGATATTACTTACAGCACTTGTAGTCACATTGGGCAACACATCCGTGGTAGTGAAGCTCACTTGACTTCCATACGACGTACCCCCTGCATTTGTGGCATACGCCCGCACGTAATACGTTGTGGTGGCATTGAGACCCGTGATGTTGCTGGTAAAACTGCCCGTGCCACTACCATCAGAGGTATGGTTGTCCGCAATGGTGGGATTCGGGGAAGTGCTCCAGCACACACCGCGAGCGGTTACGGAGGCACCGCCATCAGCGGTCACATCGCCGCCAGTGGTAGCAGTGCTGGCTGTTACATCGGTTACGGCAGTGGTTGTCACCGTGGGCAGATTAGGCATCACGAAAGTCACCTCGGCACCGTAGGCAGTTCCCTTACTATTGGTGGCGTAGGCCCGCACATAGTAGGTGGCACCAGGGGCAAGGGTTGGGGTAACAGAGAACGCCCCGATACCTGATCCGCCAGCAGTATGGCCAGAAGTGATGGTGGGCTGCGATGCTGTGCCCCAGCACACGCCACGCTCGGTTACAGTCGCACCACCGTCGGAATCCACATTAGCTGCCATGCTGAGCGTACCACCCGTGTTGGTAATCTTCACAGCTGAAACAGTGGGCAAATAGGTATTCCCCTCAGCACAGTCAAGAACACAGCGTACCGACAGACCATCCGCTTTGAAAGTGGTGGGAGAGCGAACCTCATCATAATCCGGATCGAACAATCTGGTATAGGCATTATAATCATACGGTGCTTCCAATTCTGTGGCTGAACGGAACATTGTAGTACCAACATTATACCCAAGGTTTGATGAGGGAGTGATACCTCCACCATTGTTCCATGTGCCTGAGGGCAGAGCAGAGAACTGAGTGCGGTTGTTTTTAGTATAATCGGCACAAATTCTACAACTACTGCTTGGACATGCACCATACGCATCCCATCTTTCCTGCGAAGCCAAAGCTTTGATAATGTATTCAGGATTGCCGTCACATACATTATTAATGTCAGAGGCGACGAAGTCAGTCAGCTGAGTCCATTCGGCATCGCTCGGCAGGTGCCATCCATCGGGACATGCCCCCTGCACACCACTCGGATTGGCTGTGGATGAAGAACTGCCGTGCATCGCTGCAGTCCAGTTGTAAAGGTAACCGTATGCTTTGAGATCCTCATTCGACCATGAATCTGATGCATAACGGCGCGGTGAATTATAAAAGGGTTCTGTTGTTGTACTTTTTGGAATTTCGGTTCCGTCGGCATAATGGGTGGTGCGGAGGTTTTGCTTCATCCAGCACTGGCTGCCGAGCAGCAGGGTGGCATATTCATTGCCATCAATGTCAGTGAGCGTGCTGCCACAAGTGAATGACGGGGTGGTAAAATCTTTCACCTCACCGTATGCCGTATCCACCTCGTTAATGGCGAAAGCACGCACGTAATATTGGGTACAGGGTACCAAGCGTTTCAAGTTACAAGCGAAACTGCCCATACCTGTGCCACTCGTCACGGAATCCACGCCATCAGCACCGAGCTTCAAATTCGTATTGGAGGTGGAATACACCACACCACGCTTCGTTTCAGGCACTCCTCCGTCAAAGATCACCGTACCGTAAGCTGTGGCCGTAGTGGCTGTAATCGTACCCGCAGGAATGCTGTCAGTGGTCACTGTGGGGGCAACCGCTTTGAGGACGAGTTCCTGTGAGAATGTGCAGCCACCCTTATTCGTTGCGGTAATCGTGACCGTGTCAGCAACAGCATAGGTATGGGTGGCAGAGGTGCCGCTATAAGGAACAGGCAAACTGTCCGTGTCCCACTGGATGGTGACCGTGTTCTCAATATCCGACAAGCTCACCGTCAGGTTGCTGACGCTTGCGGTAAAGGAAGGGATGGCACTATCCACGATCACTGTGGTGGTGACCGTATCTGTCACAGAAGTGTTGTCTGAACGGGTAGCAACGCATAAAACTTCATATTTGCCTGCGGTCTCCGCATTGAAGGTAAAGGTAGGTGTTGTCACATTGGAAGAGTCGGTACCATTCACATTCCAGGAAATTGTGTAATCGCTGCTGCTGCAGTTATGGAATGTGGCAGTATAGGTTACAGGCAAAGAATAACCGAGACAAACGGTCACAGTGTCTTGCGAGGCAGTCACGGTAAGGGCAGGTCTCAGTTTTTCGAGTTCGTTGGCAAGCGAGTCTGTCAGATGCTCCAAAGAGTTCAGTCTGTCCAAAATGTCTTTAATCAAATCGCAGTTGTAGAGGCTGTCGCAGGTCGGAACCGTGATGTTGATAATCTGGTCGTTGCTTTGGTCAACATTGAAAGTACCATTTACTATGTCTGTGTTATTTTTCTTTATGGTAATCTCTCCGTGGTTGGGAGCCGCAGGCGCGGGAATGGTAATGCTGGTATCCGTCTTTTGGTTGGCGGTGAAGGTCACCGGCATTTCCGTGCCATAGGTAATGGTCAGTGTGCCGTTGCCGATGCTGTTGCGGATGGCGGCGGCAGTGTCTTTCAGGACGTCAGAGGTCGGATAATGGCCCAGCGTGTCGTTCAGATGCGCATTGGTGGCATATACACTCAGGTCGGGTTTGTTGAGAATCTCTTCCACTCCCGAGGTCGCATTCCAGTCGGAGTTGACCTGCGCGGCGGCCATGTCGGCACGGATGGCGGCGGCGGTGTCTTTCAGGACATCAGTGGTCGGATAATGGCCCAGCGTGTCGCCGAGATGAGCATAGATGGCCGTGATTGTGGGAGCATCCGGGCTGATGTCTGCCGCATAGTTGGCATACAAGGCCAAGGGGATGGCAGTCACCTGCACCATATCCTCCACTGTCCCGTCACCAGGAATCGTGATGACGGTTTTAATCCAGGCGTCCCGCCAGTCAATGGAGCCAAAACCACTTGCCCCACCGATTTCCAACGACATCAAACCGTTGGCATTGGTCATCCCGCTAAGGCTTTCCGTGTAGGTGCCCGTGCCATACGTAATGGTCACCGCCACGTTGACATTGGTGTTCACCACCAAACGGTTGTGGCTGTCTCTCACCACGGCCTGATAGCTGAGTTTTTGAGCGGAGACAGTTACGCACACCGACAATAAAATTAAAACAGATAAAAAGATTTTTTTCATTTCAAACCTCTTTTTTTTTAATTTATTCTATTTTATATCAATTAATTACATCTAATCATTCAATTCATTCCCTTCGGAATCAAAGATCTCGTCTTTCACACATCTTACGCTCAGACCATCGTCAAGCGACAATTCATCTATAGACACAAAGTAACATCCGAACGCGATGGCGCACACCCAGCCCTCGGTGTGATTTTTCCGGGCCGTGCTCCAGAAATAGGTGGAACCCAGCAAATTCTCAAACCTGTGTGTGGCATCATTAAAGAGACCGGCGGGAAGGGCATAAAAACCCGCTCCGCTGTCATAGCCGGGTATCAGCCACAGCGTGTCGGCCATAATGTCCAAAGCATTGATGCTGTTCAAGCTGAACATGTTGATGGAGTCTGGGATATGCCATCCCGACGGACAAATACCCCTCACAAAATCGCTGTTGGAATTGCTTGGTGGCTCCGCGTCACTTCCCAAGGGCAGATTGACCGCCGCATACCAGTTATAAAGACGGCCGTATGTGGCCAAGTTGGCATCCTCGTCCGAGTGACCGGGGGCATTGTATATCATGTTCGGAACCGAGCCACCCGATACATACGTGGTGGTTTCCAGATTCCTCTTGGTCCAGCAGAAACGCAGGGGTATCTCGCCCAAATACAGGGAGGAATACTCGTTGCCATCAGCATCCTTGACCATACCGCCGCAAAGGTTCACAAAAAAATGAACGATACTGTCGCCACCGTGCTGTGTCGATTTCAGCACGTAAGTATTGGGGCCTCCGTGCAAGCGATGCCATGCGTAGGCGGGTATGTGCAGCACCTCGGTGGCATAGTCTGTCAGGATATCGGAGGAGTCCAAATACAGGGTCTCGTACAGCTCATATATGGGATATATATCCATCACCAGCGTGGTCAGACTGTCATAGTTGTAGGTAGCCAACCAGTTGTAATGGGCGGCATCCATGGCGGTGGAGTCATAATGGCCGACTGGGAAAACTTTGATTGTTTTTCCGTCAAAAATCATTTCCTCTCCTTCATAGCCCATGAAAAAGGAGGAAACATCTTGCACATGTGTAGGACTGACCGCAAGAGAGTCGTTTTGCGGACCTTGGAACACAAAATCCTTACGAATCAATTGTGCCTGCATCGGTCCCTGCGAAACACTGTGCAATGGGGTTGACGGCTGTCTATAGAAAGGAACTCCGTACGCATAGCTCACATTTCCCGCGGCACCCTGGGCGGTGCAGAAGCCATGGGCAAAATCCTCACTACTCCGTGTTTGCGCATACGTCAGCATTACCCCTAACAACAAGCTCAAAAAAAGTAATGTTCTTTTCATATTATTATACTTTTTTGAATTCAAAAAATCATCCACACCCACTCCACAACACAACTGCAATTTTTCCTTAGTAAAATCTTGCAAAAATAGCATTTTTTTCAATTTGAAGCACACTTTCTTGCAAATTTTAAAAAAAATTATCGTTTCATTATGGAATTTTACCAAATTGCAAAAACAGGTGCGAGTTCAAATTTAATGTTCCACTAACTCCATTTTGAATTTTGGCAAAAAAAAGATGACCTCATTGGCCATCTTTTTTTGGGGAAAATATGTACATTAAGATTATTCCTCTTCAGTTTTGCCTTGCGACTCCACCAGTTGGTGGTCGATGAAGATACGGCTGCACGCCTCACAGACGATAATCTTCTTGTGCAGGCGAATATCCAGCTGGCGCTGTGGGGGGATAGTGCTGAAGCAACCGCCGCAGGCATCACGTTCAATCTGAACGATAGCCAAGCCATTACGCACATTCTTGCGGATACGCTCAAAAGCGGTAAGGAGTCGTTCATCCACTTTGGCTTTCAGCACCTCTGCTTTTTCCAACAATTCCTTCTCTTCCTTTTCAGTATCAGCGATGATGTCGTCCAGTTCACTCTTTTTCTGGGCCAGCACATCCTCATATTCTTTCAATTTCTCTTGGAAACCGACGATTTCCTCACTCTTGGCGGCAATCTCAGCCTGATGTTTCACTTTATGTTTCTCTGCCACCTGGATTTCCAGTTTCTGGTATTCGATTTCCTTGGCCAAAGACTCATATTCACGGTTGTTACGGACATTGTTCTGCTGTTCCTCATATTTCTTGATAGCCACAACAGCGTCCTGCATCTTGGTATTCTCTTCCGTGATTTTGTTGTTCAGGTTTTCTATATCCTCGTTATATTTGTTGATACGGGTTTGCATACCCTCGTGTGCGTCTTCCAAGTCACGGATTTCATCAGGAAGCTCGCCTCTGATGACGCGGATACGGTCAATTTGCGACATTATCTGCTGCAAATTGTACAATGACAACAATTTTTGAGCGATAGAAAGGTCTTCAGGGGTTTCAACAATCTGTTCCTCGTGATGGGTCTCAATCATCACAGGTTGGTTTTTCTTGCTTTCCTTTGCAGGACTTTTCTCCGCAGGCTTTTCAGCTTTGGTCACGGTTTTCTTGACGGCTGCTCTTTTAGTAGCTTTTTTGGGTTCTTCCACTTCTTCAACTTCAGTTGACTTTTTGGTCTTCTTCGTTGCAGTTTTTTTAGCGGTTGCGGGAGTTTCGCTTACTTTTTCTGCATCCTTTGCGACTTTCTTTGTTGCCATGATATATGTATTATTATATTGATTATCAATATTATGCGTATATAATATCTAATTTATCCAATTTAGAAAAATGGATTGCAAAATTACAAAAATTTTCTTTTAATTCATCATATAATATATCTTTAATAAAATGTTCCCCTTCAAAATGGCCGACATCCACGATAAGCATCTGATTATCAGGAATAAAAAAATCATGATAACGCACATCTCCTGTCACATACGCATCCGCACCAGCCTGCAAGGCCTGACGAATGAGAGAGGATCCCGCGCCACCGCACACGGCAACCATTTTCACCAGTCTGTCTATCTGTCCCGCATATTTCACCACTTTCAGTCCAAGGCAGTCCTTGACATACTGCACAAAATCAGCCACCGGCATAGGTGTGGGGAGTTCTCCCACCTGTCCCAGTCCTACCCGACCCTTAAATTCATCATCCAAACACTTGGGGTCGAGCACTTTTGCATTTTGCAGCTTCAACTTCTCGGCAAAGGCGTAATTGCCGCCGCCGAAACCGCTATCCACATTGGTGTGCATGGAATACAGCACCAGATGATTCTCTATAGCCTTACACACCATCCGCCCTACCCTGTCGGTAGGTTCTATCTTTTTCAGTCCATTGCCGAAAATCAACGGGTGGTGAGCCACTATCAGATTCGCTTTCAAAGCGATAGCTTCTTCTATCACCTTGTCGGAAAACTCGAAACATACCAAGGCTCCAGTAATCTCCTGTTCCTTGTCGCCGCACTGCATCCCGCTATTGTCAAAATCTTCCTGCCATTGCAAAGGAAAACGATTTTCAAGATGCTGTATCACTTCTTTTATCTTCATGTATATCAGTTATTTGTTGTGTTTTCTTTTTTGCTTCCGCAACGCTAACATTCAGGTCGAAGCATGCCAAAATGACGATGGAATTCCAGTATATCCACAGCAACACGGTAATCAACGCCCCCATGGAGCCGAAAATGAAATTATAATCGGCGAAATCGGAGAAATAGATATCAACCACACCCAACAAAATCACCAGCAGGACAGTAGCCACAGAGGAGCCCACCGAGAAGAACCTGTAGTTGGTTTTGTCTGCCGGCACAAAATAGTACAACATGGATATCAGGAAATAGATGGCCGCAAAAATCAGCACCCATCGGGATACAGATACCGCATTGGAATATAGTACCGCATTATGCAAAGTATAAGTGTCAATATACTTTAGCAAACGCGAGGTAAGCACAAAAATCATGATGATGACACAGACCGAGAAAACGAAGATTATGAAAATCTGGAGGCTCAGAAACAATTGCTTGAAAAGATTTCTGGTTGGCACCTCATAATAAGACGAACGCAAAGAGTTGAGGAAGGAGTTGATGGCGATGACCGAAAAATACAGTCCCATAGCCAGGAAAATCCATACCAACGAGCCGCTTTGCCGTGACAGCACTTCGGAAATCATCTGGTCAACCACGGGCCAGGCATAGTGAGGTATCACATAACTGATGGCATTGAGGACATGTTGCTGCATGGACTCACCCATGAAGGAGAGGATGGAGAACAAGGCCATGGCCATCGGGATACAGGCGATAAAAAAGCGGTATGTCATGGCCGCCGCACGCTGGAAGAGGATACCTTTCACCAGCGACTTGCCAAAGAGGCGCATTACCGTCAGCAAAGGAATATGCTGAAAGCCTGGAAGCACAAGATTTCCCGCTTTCCTCTTCAGTTTATCGTACCATTCCATTAGATTCTGTTTACACATCGTTATAAACTAATAATTTACAATGCACAATTCATAATGCATAATGCACAATCAAACATTAACTCTCCTGACCTTTCCATCCCATAATCCTGTAATCCTAAAATCCTGTAATCCTAAATCCAACTGTCAATTGTCAACTATCAACTATTTACTCCTCCAACGATTTCTCTGCTGCCTCCATGCCTTCCACATCATCCATACCGGGGGTTACCACGTCGAAACTCAACAAGACCTTGCCCTTTGCGGCAAACTTCTTGCCCACATTCTTCGTAAATTGCAAATGCTCCTTTGTAACACCATACTGGGCAAAATGCTCGTACATCAACTCTTGCAGGCGTTCATACTCTTTCATGGTTTTCTCATTGTCCTTCGGATCTCCCTCCTTGTAATAGTTGGCCAAATTGAAAGAGGGGGACACGGTTACCGTCAGTTCGGGTTTGTCCTTAATCACCTCGCAGATGGCATTGAACTGGTCGTACTGACGGGAGTTGAAGGAACGTTGGTCGAGGTCAAGTGTCAAGTCCTTGAAAGCGTCGGCATTGGCCCGGCAAGCTTGGATAATCATGTCCACTGGCGAGGCAGCCACACGTAAAATAGTGTTAAAGAACGCTTTGACAATAATCTTCCGGAAGGAGAATTTGGGACTTTTGATATTACCCTTGACCGGCAAGTCCATCTTGGCCCGGCCCGACATATCGGTCAGCACGTAGGCAGCGGCCTGCAAGGGCAACTTGTATTCCGGCTCAATATCCTTGCGTTTCTTGTCCACCACCAGATTATAAAAGTCGAAATGGTTCTTACTGTCAAGTTCCTGGTTCTGCAAGGTGGTTCTGCCCTTGTAAACCAGCACACCTTTGGAAATAGGATAGGCAAAATAGTGGAGGCTGTACGGTGACAGTTCCTGTACTTGCAAATCTTTGATTTCCAAATCTATGACCTGATTTCCTTGAGAAGAAAGATAGCCTTCCCACTTACAATGGAACTCTCCCGTCTTGCCAAAATGGGCATACATGGAGGCCTTGCTCAAAGTCTTTGAGGAAAGGTTATGGGCATCCACTGTAATATCGCTGACTGGCAAGGTCATCACCGCATCCTTCAAGGTTCTGTCAGTGAAATTCACCTCGCAATCATTCAGCACCAAATGATTCAGGCGGATATCGGGCTGAACATTGGCATTGGAAGACTCAATCACCATGGTCTCATTCTTGGATGCTTTCTTTCTTTTCTTCTCTTTTTTCTGTTTTTTCTGCTTCACATCGGAAGTCTGCTGTTCGGTAGTGTCGGAAGGGAACAAGGTGGAGAAGGAACTGCCGTTTTTATCGATTTCGAAATTCATTTTCAAGGCATCCAACTCGATGGTGCCGATATGGAAGATTTTCTTTTCGGGATTGAAATCTTCCATTTCCACATTCAGGCGGTCCAAAGTCACCACATGCTTGAAATGCTCCACATCCATATTGAAATCCCGCAAGCACAGATTCCCTTTGGCGTCCAAGTTCAAGATATGTTTCATGTTGCCCGAGACGGACAAGTCGGCGGAGAATCTGCCGCTCATATCCTTGAAATTCAGCCATTGGCGCACGTATGGCTCGACAGGATCCACATTGAAATCCTCCATTTTCATATAGAGCGTGAAATCGGACTTGTCCATACCATAGCCCATTTTCACATCCAGTTTTCCGCCATCCTCGAAAAGCAGTTGCAGAGCGGCGTCGGAGTTGCCACGGCCGAAACAGAGACGGGGAATATCCACATTGATATCCTTCATGCACAAATTGCTGTTCATCTGCAAATCGGAATAGCAGATATTGCCGTTGGTCAAGGAAATGCGACGCAAATCCACCAGCCATTTGCTGGGGGTAGTATCACGATGTTCGGGACGGTAGAAGTCGATAATGTCTGAGAAATTGAACACATAGCCATCTTGTGTCACATTGATGACGGGGCCATCGAGTTTAATGTAACGCAGTTTGACTTTTTTGGCCAACAGCGGGAAAACATTGATATTCGCTTTCAGCGAGTTGAAACTCATGAAACGGGTTTCATCATCCTCTTCCAATGCCTTGAAACCATAAATGCCCACAGTACCTGTGAACAGATTCACGCGCAGCTTGTCCATGGTCACCACTCTGTGACACAACTCCTTGCTGTGCTTTTCCAAGATAGGTTTCGCTATGGGACCGATGCAGACAGAGAGCACTGCCAGCAGCAAAACAATGCTGGCCAGCACAATCAACAAAACTTTAAGCCACTTTTTCATTAAGGTGATGTTTATTTGATAACTTTCAGACTCAGATCAAGGCTGGCGATATGATGGGTAAGCGCACCCACAGAGATAAAATCAACGCCTGCCTCAGCATAGCCGCGCATATTGTCGAGCGTAATATTACCCGACGCTTCTGTTTCCACCCTGCCGTCAATCAGTCGCACCGCCTCTTTCACCAGTTCAGGGGTAAAGTTGTCGAGCATGATACGGTCCACACCTCCATGGTCCAACACCCGTTTAACCTCTTCCAAATTGCGGGTTTCGATTTCTATCTTCAGATCCAAATTATTATCGGATAAATATTTACGCGTCTTATCGATAGCGTTTTCAATACCACCTGCAAAGTCGATGTGATTATCTTTCAGCATCACCATATCGAACAAGCCGAAGCGATGGTTGGTGCAGCCGCCGAGCTGGACCGCATATTTCTCAAACACACGCATATTCGGAGTGGTTTTACGGGTATCGAGGATACGGGTTTTGGTACCCTTTACCACATCGGCATATTTTCTTGCCGTGGTGGCGATGCCGCTCATGCGCTGCATAAAGTTCAGCAAGGTTCTTTCGGCGGTCAGCATTTTCTGGGAAGAACCGCTGATGATGAAAACGACATCCCCTTTATGGATCTCGTCTCCATCCTGCTTAAAGCATTCCATTTTGATTGCCGGGTCAACGCAATGCAGCACTTCCCGTGCCACATCGATACCGGCGATGATGCCGTCGGCCTTGGCCAGGAGTCGCATTTCTCCTTGGATGGCAGGGTTTATACAAGCTAAAGAGGAGTGGTCTCCGTTTCCAATGTCTTCCGCCAGTGCGGCCATAATGGTGTCGTGTACTGTCATAGTAATTGATAATTAATAATTGATAATTAATAATTATTCATTGCAAACTATTAATTGTTAATTAGTTACATATTCGCTAGTGGTAATAGTGTTGCTGTGGTGGAGGGCTCGGTCAACGATAAAGAGTTCGTAGCGGATGGTGTCGTAGGGGGAGAAAGGGTTGTTGGCAAAGAGGTTAAGGTATAGTTCTCCGGAGATAGACTCTTCATCCTGATCGCTTAGTCTTGGAATCCGCATATTGAGAGTCGCCGGGGTCTCGACTTCCACAAACACGCCATTCTGTTTCTCGAAATATTTGATAAAACAATTATAATAATAGGTGGAGGAGGTATCGAAAGGAGCCTGTGTGTCAGTTTCATCCAGGCCGATATCGCCATCGCCATCCTGGAATTTGAAGCACAGGCAGACATCTGTGCCGTCGCCGGCATCCTCAACAGCTTCCAAGCTGACGAACTCGATAGCCGGAATCACGGGGAACTTTTCCTGCTTCCGGCAAGCGGAAAAGGAAAGTGCCACAAGCAGTAACGACAAGATGACGAAATGTTTTATATTCATATGTTAAATATAAAAGTACAAACAGCAAAAATACAATTATTTTTTGAATTAGCAAATTAGTTAATTCGCCAATGTGCCAATTATTTTATGTTGAGTGTTGATTTTGGCTGGAAGGATTACAGGATTACAGGATTAAAGGATGGAAAGGTCAGAAGAGTTAATATTGCATTGTGAATTGTGAATTGTAAATTGTAAATTGTAAAAAAAAAGTAGAGACGAGCCATAGCCCGTCTCTACTTTCAGGGAAATAATGTGATGTAATCTTGATTATTCAGCTGCTTCTTCGGTGGCGGCTTCGCTCACGTTACGTGAAGTCAGGACTGACACGAGGATTTTGCCAGGATTGTCAACCACGGTGATATTCGGAACCTTCACATCTGAAACTTTGATAGAATCATTGATTTCCAGTCCGTTGATTGACAGCTCGATATATTCAGGAACATTTTCGAGCAGACCTCTGACTTTGAGTTTTCTGACTTTCTTGGCTAATTTACCACCACGGAGCACACCAGGAGAAGTACCTGTAACTTTCACTGGGATGTCGATAGTAATAGGTTTGTTTTCAACGACTTCGAGGAAGTCCACATGTAACAATTTGTCGGTTACAGGATGGAACTGAGCTTCCTGGAGGATAGCGTTGAATTTTTTGCCGTCAAATTCAACTTCCGCATACTTCACTTCGGGAGTATAGATCAAATCTTTGAACTGACGTTGGTCAACAACGAACTGATATTGTTGTTTTCCACCGTAAATTACGCACGGCACGAGGCCTTGAGCACGTTGAGCTTTCGCATCTCGTTTCCCTACGTTCTCTCTTAGAGAACCGCTAATAGACACTGATTTCATTCTTGTTAATTTTTACGTTAATACTAGTTGGTCAAAAAAAGTTTGCAAAAATACATTTTTTTTCTTTTAAAAAAGCAATCATCGTAAAAAAAAAAACACTATTTTTGCACCCTAAAAAAAAGTATAACTAAAACACATAAAAGATATGGCAGCAATTGGCGCAATTCGTAAGCATGGAGTGCTTTTGACGATTATTATTGGACTTGCATTACTTGCATTTATCGTTGGCGACTTTTCCAGTTTGAGAGCAATTTTTTCCGACCAATACACTATGGCAAGTGTAAATGGTGAGAAATTGAACGATCAATACCAGAAAGAATACGAAGAAAATTCGGCTCTCTGGAAATTGTTGTACGACAAGCAGACCTTAGAGGAAACCGAAAACTATCAGATTCACGAACTCACATGGAACAATCTGTTAGAGAGTAAGTTAATTGACAAAGAATTGGAGAAACTGGGATTGCAGTATTCCAATGAGATGATTGAGGCAGCCAGCGACGAGATGATTGCCAGCCTCCGCACCAACCGTCCCAACCAATTGTTGGCCCAGATGGTTAACAAGTTGGCAGAGCAAGTGGGCGTGGAGAACGCATTGGGTATCATCTCCAACATTGAAGACTATCGCGACATGGAGGGTGCCACAGACATATACAATGCCTACAAGGCCATCCAGCGCTTCAACATCACTGACGCCAAGAGAATGCATTACTATGCTATGGCTCAAGGTGCCACTTACTTTTCCGATAAGATGGCCGAACAATTGGCAACCCAGAACAAGAACACCATGGCTTCTTTCGCCATGCTGAATCCTTACGCTCCCGTATTCAACGACGTGGTTCCCAGCGTTAGCGACAAGGAAATGAAAGACTGGTACAACAACCACAAGAACGCTTTCAATGTGATGGAGAACCTGCGCGACATCGACGTTGCCGTATTCCCTGTCACTCCTTCCACCGAAGACCTGAAAGCCATTGAGGACAGCGTAAGAGCCGAATACCAGCGCTTCGTAGCCGCTCCCTCTCTGCTCGAATTCAACATGGCTGAAGAAAAAGGTTTGGTTGACAGTACCTATTATACCGCTGATGACATCAACATCGATGAATTGGACAGCCTTATCTTCAGACGCCCTGTCGGCTCTATGATTGAACCTTTCACCTACCAGGATATCGTATGGTATTATGGTAAGGTTTATGGTGCCGAGATGCGTCCCGACTCTGTAATGGTGGCATTCTTAGTGGTAGATTACAAGACTTCCGCCCAGAATCCCAACGGAACACGTACCAAAAAACAAGCCAGATTGGAAGCCGACAGCTTGAACCAACTGGTGAAGAGTGGCGCCAACATCTTCCAGCTGATGCCCCAATATCTGGCCGGCCGTCAAGCTACCGACACCACCCTCTGGGTTCCTGAACGCGGTACTATTCCTTCTTTATATAATGAATTTGTACATACTAATGTTGGTGGCACCTACGTACATCAGTCAGGTTCCGCTTACGTTGTTTACCAGATTCTGGCCAAAACGACTCCTATTGAAAAACGTCAATTCGTGATTTACACCCACGAAATCACTCCTTCCGAAGCCACTGTTAAAAGTATCAAGAGCAGCGCCAACACTTTGGCTGCTGCCGCCAGCAACGCCGACGAACTGATTGACGCTGCCAACGAAAAAGGTATTCAAGTATTAAGAGGCACCAACGTGAGAGCCATGGACGCTGCCATCTCACAGTTACCGAACTGCCGCGAAATCGTCAGCTGGGCATTCTCAAAAGACATCAAGACCGACGACGTATCCGATGTCATCAACCTCTCCAACAGAATCTATGCTGTTGCCGCTGTAAGAAACATGAGAGACAAAGGCATGCAGAAATTTGACGCCGTGAAGACCGATATCGAAAATCAGCTGAAAGCCGAAAAGAAAGTGGAAATGATCGCCGAGAATGTCGGCAAGGAACTGGCAGGTGGCGCTTCACTCCAAGACTTGGCAGGCAAATACAGCAGTACTGTCATGGACAGCATTCCTTTGACCTATTTGGCTGAAAGTTATATGAACAGAAACATCGAAGATCTGGCTATCGCCAAAATCTTCGCTATGCCAGCCAACAGCAGCAAAGCCGTCGCAGGCAAGAATTATGTTTACCTTGTCAATGTAGGCAACTTCAACGACGTTCCCGCCTCTCCCAACTACGCCGGAGAAAAGGGTGCTTTGAGAAACATCTGCGTTGGCAGAGGACGTAACGAGGCTACCATTATGCAAGGCTTGAGAACAAAAGCCAAAATCTTAGACCAAAGACATCTGTTCTATTCCAAATAATAATTTGGTTTTCCAATAAAAAAACAGCATAGATTAAACTTTGTTAAAAAGCGACAGTCTATGCTGTTTGTTTTTTAAATATCGATATATAAAATACATTTTAAACATGAAGCAACTCTCCCGTTTTGCCAACTGCCTCTTTTTTTTATTCGCGATAGCATACACATACGCACAACCCGAAATGCAACGGCCGCCCATGGCTGGACAATCATCCTCTTCCGGCACCATCATGGGCATGATTGTGGATGAAAACGCCAAACCCATTGAATACGCCTCCATCTATGTCAAGAAAACCACTGACTCTACCATAGCCCAGACCGGCATCACCAACGAAAGCGGCCGTTTTCTGATTCAGGAGATTCCTTTCGGAGAGTATTTTATCGAAATACAATATGTCGGCTACCGGAAACACTACTCAAAGCCTTTCACCATCAGCAAGGAGCAATCGACCTTCCGCATCCCGAAATTCACCCTCTCCAACAAAAGCACCTCTTTGGAGACGGTGGAGATCAAAGCCCAGAAAGAGATGTTGCAGTCCAACCTCGACAAAACCGTTTTTAACGTTGAGTCGAGCATCATGGCCGATGGCGCCACTGCCGTAGAGGTGCTGGAAGAAATACCCTCGGTGGATGTGGACGTGGAAGGCAACGTGACCGTGCGCGGCAGCGAGAATGTGACCATCTGGGTGGACGGCCGTCCCACTAACCTCAGTCTTGACCAGATTCCAGCTTCCATGATCGAGAGCATCGAGGTCATCACCAACCCTTCGGCACGCTTCGACCCCGACGGTATGGCAGGCATCCTCAATGTGGTGCTCAAGAAGAAAAAAGAATCCGGTTTCAACGGCATGGTGTCATTGGGTGGCGGCATGTCGCTCTATACCCTGGAGCCCACCCCCAAGCATTACATCGTTCGCCCTTATATCAACCATTACAACGCCAACGTGAACTTTAACTACAGCTATAACAAAATCAACTTTTTCATCAACTATAGCTATCGTGGACACAAGTTCAAAAACGGAGGACATTTGGACCGCGACTCTTGGTATGGTGCCGACACCACTAACCTCAATCAGACCAACCTCGGCCAGGGCAGCGGTGGCGGACACAATGTGTTCACTGGTCTGGACTGGTTTATCAACAAGAAGAACACGCTGAGTTTCTCTTTCGGCTTCCGTTACGGCACCCACAAAGACACCAGTTCGCTCAGTTCCGCCAACGCCGACCTGATTGAAGGAGAGCTCTTTCCCACCAACAGTTACGCCCAGTTCGGCAATGGCAAGAACAAAAACATGAACTTCAACGCCGCCATCAACTATAAAAAGACCTTCGAGATGAAAGGCCGTGAGCTGACCTCGGATATTTCCTATAATCACAGTTTCGGCGACAACAACAACTGGTCTGTACAAGAGTTCGACCTGCCATACGATTACGACTACTTCCAGAAAACGAAGTCCAAATCCCTGAACCGCAATGCCAACGCGCAGGTTGACTTTGTGACCCCTATCGGCAATGGCGGCCGTATCGAGACCGGCTACAAGTTTTCCTATCGTTCTATCGGCCAGGACTACTCGCTGTACAAAGCTTACGATGCCGACCCCTGGGCTTTGGACTCCACGCAGCTCAACAACTTCGAATACTCGGAATACCTGAATGCCCTGTACTTCATCTACTCCAATACTTTTTGGAAAAAGCTGCAGATTCAGGTCGGATTACGTGGCGAGATGGCCAACACCTTCTCTAACCTGAAATCCGCCGACACCGTATATAAGAAAAACTACTACAACCTCTTCCCTACCGTACACATCAAATACGACATCAACGACAAGCATTCGATCAAACTCAGCTACTCACGTCGTGTACAAAGACCAAACATCTGGCAATTAAATCCTTACAGAGACATTTCCGACAAGCAGAACGTACGCTGCGGCAATCCTTACCTGAATCCCGAGATGGCTAACTCGCTGGAGCTTGGCTACCAGCTGAGCATCAAGAAAACGTTTTTCAGTGCCACAGCCTTTTATCGCCACCGCAGCCACCTGATCACCCGATATACCACATTGGAGCAATACATTCCCCAAGACACCACGGAAGACAGTTACATTTACACACTCACCTCTTACCAGAATCTCAACCAGAGCCATAATATCGGTGTGGAACTGTTTTACAGCCAAAGGATATGGAAATTCTGGAAAATCAACGCCTCTTTCAACTTTTACCGCAACATTATCGAGAGCGACAATATGCTGGACGAGAATCTGGCCCGCAACTGGGAGTTCCGTTTCCGTTTGAACCAGACCTTCAGTTTTGACAAAAACTGGGACATCCAGCTCAACTTCCGTTACAGCTCACCCTCGTTGACCACCGGCAGCATGGGTTGGGGAACCGGTGGTGTTGGTCAAGGCCGCCGCTCCGCTCGTTACACTTTGGATTTAGCTGTCAAGAAAGGCTTCCTGAAGAACAGCTTGGTGGTCAGTCTGAACATCCGTGACATCTTGTTTATGGTCAACCAGACCCGAATCCATTCCTACCAGTACAACGACTATAACGGTTACGACTCCTACAGTCTGCGCGACCGCAACGGCTGCCGCATTTCACTCAATGTGACATACAAGATCAACAACTACAAGCGCAGGAAAATGGAGATGCCCGCTGATGACGGCGGCATGGAAGGCGGAGAAATGGAGGAATAGGCTAATTAGTTAATTTAATCTGAGTATTTTTTACTTCCGGGCCACAAGTTTTGCCTTGGTCGGGCTCAAGGCACACCTACCACCTACGAGATTTTTCAACCAAAACACCGCCATTATTCAGCGCATAATGTCTTATACGCTGAGCCAATGGCGTATGGGTTTTGAACTCAAGAGCCTTTTTCACAGTGGGATAAGTTGTATCTAATTTAAACATGATTTCCTTGCGAAGACCATGATGCACCAAAATATGCATAAACTTTCTCGTATAATCATAAGTTGCAAATCTATCCATAACTGACTTTCAAGTTTTATAATAAAAATGTTTGCAATAATACAACCGTTTTTTTTCTTTTCAAAAGGATGAAACAACTTGAATCAATTTATGGCATAAAAAGAGAACCGTCTTCTGTTCGCATATTTTTTTTTATTACTTTTGCAAAATAATTGATTTTGGACCGAATATTTTCCACTAAATTTAACTAAACTAAAGAAAATTTCACTCGCAAGCATTACAATGAAAACATACAAGAAAGAAGACATAGAAGCATTACTGCACATGGTTGAGGTGGCTGTACAACGCAAAATGATCACTTCTTCCGATTTTGAACTTCTTGCCAATGTCATTGCCCAACGTTGTCGTTCCAAAGTAAGCACATCAACCCTAAAACGACTATGGGGTTATGACAAGAACAAGCACAGGCCTCTCTTTAATACCCTGTCCAGCTTATCCAAATTCATAGGCTTCAAGGATTTTAAAGACTTTCTTGACAAAAAAAACCTAAAAACGCCCACGTCATTCTCTTATACAGCCTCCTCCGTCTCATCAAAAGACATGCATCCAGGAGACGAGTTGTGGATTACCTGGGCACCCAACCGTCGTTGTCAGCTTATCTACCAGGGTTTCCATCGCTTTAAAGTCAACATGGCACACAACACAAAGTTACATGTTGGGGACAGCTTTTCTTCCATGCACTTCGCGGAAGGGATGCCTTTATTCCTTGACAATTACATCCATAAAGATAACCCACCCATTACCTTTGTTGTGGGATATGACGGAGGATTGAATTCTGTCAAACATATAAGTTCCATCGAAAGGGAGGACATTTGACAGATTACTGAAAAGGCTACCTATAGTATGATGTCACAAACAAGATATTGACCAATACAAGTATTTCAACCAAAAATATTATCAATACTGAAATTATTATTGCAAGCCTCCAGCGTATAAACAGAATGATACTCCTTGCGCTGCGAAACCTGTTTCTATAATCAGGCTTCATACATTTTTGCGAGATATATAAATATCTTTTCCCAAAAGCTTTCAAAATCCTCCCGAAAGAATATAAATCGGAACGACAGTCAGAGACAAAATCCGTTTCCATCAACTCGGGAGCCACATGGTCGCTGTCGCCCGCAATTTTCTTATAAAAATCGAAGCTCTCGGAATCTGACAAGCCGAAATCTATTATTTTCACATTGTCTCCCCGACGTGTGATGAGAATATTGTCCTGCTTCAAATCCCGATGCACCACCTGCTTACTATGCATATACTCTAACCCTGAAAGTATTTGCAATATGATTTTACGGGCATGCCTTGGTCTTCCATGTTCCCGCATATAGTCATTCAAATCGCGCCCATCTACATATTCCATAATGATACAAGGTCCAACCACCGGGTCCACTTCTTTTCCTATCACATGAATGATATTAGGATGATGAAGCATAACGCTTATTTCAAACTCCTTGGCTAACATCAGTTTATAAGCGGAATCTTTGCGATATTGAGGTTTAAGTCCTTTCAGGATGTACCATTTTCCATATCTTTGAGCCTTATATATACAATTATATCCTTCCGTTGGAATCTCTCTGTATTGTGAGAATTTCTCTCCCAGACAAACAAAAGTATCCACCACCTGGCCAGATGTCTGCAAAATATTATTCGGCGATTTATTAGAATATTCTTGTGATTTGTTGAGCATTGCAATAATTCTGAAAGTTAATTTTTTATGCAAAAATACGACATTTCTACCACATAAATCATATTACTTCAACTTGAGTCAACTTGAATTTAAACTTGAGTCAACTTGAATTTTTTTTAGAAAAATTTTCATTATATTTTTGCAGTCTCAAAAAAGTATGAGAACTCTTCAATTAGTTTTTAGCTTAAAATCTTGCATTTAATCAAATTAAAGAATAAAACAAAGTCATAAAAGCATGAGAAAAATTACTACTTCATTCCTTTTTCTATTTATTTTCTTTACGCTTTATGCCCAAAACAACTGCCCGCTCAATATTCGGGTGAGCACGGAAGAGGGCACATGCTATAACAACTGCATGATAAACATTTCCTTGGTTGATGGCGACAACAATCCCTTAGATGTCTCAACGACGGATTTGTCTGACATCAAGTATTTCAGGATAGATATGAACACAGGCGACACCGCCTATTCAGCTACGAACAGTTTTATGGTTTCAGTGGGCACATACAAGGTGGGGGTGGAGGCCGTGTGCTACTACTCGACCTCGACTGACAGCATGTATGTCCGCATGAGCAAGGACACCCTTGTCACCACAAGAACCTCGTACGTGACCCCTGTTCTTAGTATGATTAACAGTGTAGCCAATTCAAATACAGCCCACGGCACGGTTCACAGCCTCAGTTGCCAGAATACAGGCCGGATCCAGTTGAACATCACGGGAGGTTCTTTCCCCTATTTTGTAG
>CACXXY010000022.1 GCA_902771655.1 uncultured Bacteroidota bacterium
AAGGCTTGTCGCGGCATCAGGCGGAAACAGTTGTCAATGAATTGTTTGTATTTGCTGAAGGTGGTGCCTTTCAGAATCTGGTCGCCACCGTAAGTCTCGTCGTTGAACAAGGGGTGGCCGATGTATTTCATGTGAACCCTGATCTGGTGGGTGCGACCGGTCTCCAACTGGCATTCCATCAAGGTGACGTAGCCGAAGCGTTCAATCACCTTCCAGTGAGTGACGGCGTGCTTGCCTTGGTCGCTGCCTTCGGGAAAGACGGTCATCACTAAGCGGTCTTTGGGGTTACGCCCCACATTACCCACAATGGTGCCTTCGTCTTCCTTGAAATCGCCCCATACCAGCGCCCAGTATTTGCGTTCCAGATCGTGGTTGAAGAAGCGTTTTGCCAAGGTCATCTGTGCCAACTCATTTTTGGCCACAATCATGATGCCGGAGGTGTTCTTGTCGATGCGGTGCACCAGCATGGGGCGCTGGTCGTTGCCATCCTTGTCTTTCTTGCCTAAAAATCTGAAGGTAAGTGCATTCACCAGAGTTCCGGTATAATTGCCGTAGGCAGGGTGCACTACCAAGCCAGGTTGCTTGTTGATGATGATGAGGTCGTCGTCCTCGTAGGGCACGTTGAGGGGAATGTCTTCGGGGATGATTTCTATGTCGCGCAGCGGCTGCGGCATCAGGATGGAGATGACATCCAATGGGTGAACACGGTAATTCTGCTTTTCGGGCTTGCCATTCACCACAATGCAGTTGGCTTTGGCGGCCTGCTGTATCTTGTTTCGCGAGGTGTTGGGGATGAGGTTCATCAGGTACTTGTCGATGCGCAGCATCTCGGTGCCTTTATCGACCACAAACCGGAAATGCTCGTATAATTCTTCCTTTTCCTCGGTGTTGGGAATATCCTGTGTTGTAACCTCTAAATTGTCCATTGTTCGTTCATCCTATGCGGGGGCTGCGGTTCCACCGCAAAATTTTGTTTCGCCATTCCGTCTGCGTAGCTGGCTGAATCTATCCGTCATATTGTTCGTTTATCCAATGCGGCGGTTGCGGTTCCACCGCAAAATATTGTTTTTCCATTCCGTCTGCGTAGCTGGCTGAATCTATCCGTCATATTGTTCGTTTGTCCTATGCGGGGGTTGCGGTTCCACCGCATGTATTAATTTAAAATCCAAAATTCAAGATTATCTCCCTATATTAAACTCCCCTGCGCAGCACTCCCCTCGAGCGAAGCGAGACTCCCCTTGAGCACGAAGTGCGAAACTCCCCTTTCGGACGCACGCAGTGCGTCCCTACTGATCCCTGACCCCTGTCACCTGATCACTATCTTCCGCACAACTTGCACACCGTCTTTTTTACTTCGGCGTTGTCGAACACGCAGATGGGCAGCTTGTCGAACATTCCGCACAGGCGGGCTCCATCACGTTCGGCAGCCATCTTGACCGCTTTGGTGAAGAAACTGCTCATGTAGGTTTCCTCGCGGTGGGCGGCTAAGCTGACGTAGGAGAACAGGAAATCGTTGGAGATGGTGGCATCATCCAAGAAAGGCTCCATGATGCTCATGGCATACATGTAATCGTAATTCTTGATGAAATAGGAGGCCAATTTATAAGCGTTCTGCCAGCTTTCCAGCTTCTTGTTGGTGATGGTCTTGATTTTGTCGAAAGTGGCATTGTAAACGACAGCTCCTTCTGTTGTGGGAGGATTGGCGTTGATGTATTCTATAATCTTGAACTGATATTCGAGGTTGAGGTTGTTGACATCTTCTTTGGATAGGGTGGGGAAGGAGTATAATTTGTCGATTTCGCTTTGGGTTTTGGTGATTTCCGCCAAGGAGGCGATGGGCGTATGGAAAACCTTGCCGACGGCCACATTGTACAAAACAACGGGGTTGGTGGGTTCGTATGCCAAGGTCTTGTTCATGTTGTTGACCATTTTGTCGTTGAGTTCAGACGACAAATAGTATTGCATGTAAAGCTTGTTGTTATGCAGTTGCTGGAATTTTTTGTCGGCGGGAATCTCCAGTTGGTTGACACTGCCAGAGGTGTATTTTCCAGCCTCCACTTGCTTGATCATATAGTTCTCAATTGCCGTAGCCAAAGCATAATTTTTCTCGTTCATGGCCTTGTTGAATTTCCATGCGGCCAGGTTCTCGGCCTCAGCGTCATTACCTGCTTTGTAAACCACATGGAACACCAACTTGACATATCTGTGTTTGGACAAATATTCCTCTTCCAGTTCCTTGGCAATGGCGTTGTTGTTGGCTTTCAGATTCTTAACAGCCTCGGCTTTCGAATATAAGGTAAGGTCGTAGTGCTCGGGGTTGTTGTTGACATCACGTTTGAAGTCTTCCCAGCCGTCGTCGTAGGTGATGTTGGTGGTCACCCCGGGAAACATCTGTGCCAGCACTTTCTGCATGCTTGAGGCACGTTTTTTCTGGTTGTTGATTTGGGTTTGGTCGGTGCTGTAGTTCAAGGAGTTCTGTGCGATAATGTCGATACTTTTTACTTGATAGGCGGGGGCGTCGATGGCCTGGATGCTGGAGTCGATGTCGGCCTGGGTATAAGCCAGCTTGTTGAGGGTGAAGGGGAATTTCACCTCATGGGTTCCTTCTTCAGGAGCGGCCACCCATTCGCCCGTGCTTTTCATGCTGGCATAATCGGGTTTATAGTTGATTTTGGCCTGATAATTGGCCTTTTTGCACTCGATAGCCTTCTTGATGATGGTACGGCAGGCGTATTTGCCTTCTTTCAGCACGATGACATTGACATAGAACTCGGCATCATTGTCGATGGTTTCCGGCACAGTGGCTATTTTGGCGTTCAGTTTGGTGGATTTCTTGTCTTTGATGGTATTGTCGGACAACATGGTCTCAAAAACAATGGGCTTGGAAATGAATCCCTTGTTAATACGATCGTTGTCGATAGTGTTGTGCTCGCAATCGTATTGGCTGTGTTGTACAAAATCCAATACAATGGCATCACCTTCCTTGCCGATGAGTCTTTTCAGCTGTTTGTGGTCCCCACAGTTGATAAATACTTCATTGTCTTTTACTTGGATGTATTCTGAAAGGGCTTCAAGGTTCTTGTCCGCACTGCATTTGGCACATACTTTCTCGTCAGAGTAGGTCATACCGTTTTTGTTCTTGGAGAAAGGCACATCTTTTTCCATCGGGTCGGGTTTGTCGAGGTTGAAACTCAGATCATTGCCAAGAATGAAAGAGGTGTACATGCTTTTCATGTATTCGTCGGTCTCAAAGCCCATACCAATGTATGTATATTGTTTATCAAGCAGTTGCTTGGCTGTTTTTATGTTTTTGAGAATGGGTTTCAGGATTTCAAGACAGAGGTCGTAGTAACTGTATTCCTGGGTGCCCAAAGATGCTTTGGCCTTTGATACCAACTCGATGGCATGATAGGTGAGCCCATATTTCTTCAGACGGAAGAATGTGGTACGGTAAGGAGGTTCGTTAAGCACTCCTTTTTCATCTTTAAGGGCTTGGTAGTCGGCCTGCATCTGGGCACAGTCGTTCATGTCCTTGTCGGTTTTGAGAGGATCTAAGAAGAAATATTCCGCGCGGGCGAGGTTGATCATATCAAGCATACACTTGTACAGCACATCGCTTTTATAATTGCCAGGGTTGAAATTTCTGGTGTATTCTGTCTTGGCTTTCAATTTCTCAGGGTTGAAATCCATATAGGGGTTTTCTACTTGACAGAAAGATAAATTACTGATTGACAATAAGATGATTGTCAGAACAAAAGCATATTTTTTTATCATGACGGATATATTTTTTGACATAATAATGAATATGCAATAATAATAAAAAAATCGATACGATTTTTTCAATTGGCAAATTAGTTAATTAGCAAATTAGTAAATTAGTAAATTAGTTAATTAGTAAATGTGCTAAGAGGGGTTAGTGTTTAGAGGTTTGAGGTTAGGAAGGTTAAATGATTGTGCATTTTGAATTTTGCATTTTGCATTTTGCATTCTTGTTGACACTATGAATTCCTTACGAGTAAGCAAAAAAAAAGGACGACCAGAGGTCGCCCTTTTTCAGATTAAAATCTACAGATTAGGCACCCAGTTGCAGGCGGTAGAAACCGGTGCAAACCAGCTTGCTGTCAATCTGTTTCATGAAGTCAGCAACGGTCATTTTGCTGTCCATGATATATTCCTGACCCATGAGGGTGTTCTCTTTGATGAACTTGTTCAGACGGCCCTGGGCAATGTTATTGACCATGTTGTCCTGAATGGTTTTGGCTTTTTCTTCAGCGGCGCTAACTTTGATTTCGCGTGCTTTGTTAGCCTCTTCTTCTGTCAACCAGCCCTTGGTGATGTTGGAAGCGATATGGTCGTCAGAATCCACCAAGTTGGGGTTAATACCAGCTTTCTTCAGTTCAACTTCAACAGCTTTTTGAATGAGTTCGGCCACGGTTTTTTCTTTGGCGATAGCCAATTCATGGTCTTTCACATCCTGAGCGATGCTGTTGCCGTCAACGGCCATGGGGTTCATAGCGGCGATCTGCATAGCGATGTGGTGACCAGCTTCTGCCACATTGTCGCCAGCGATGTTGAAACCAGCGATGGTAGCCAAGCGGTTGCCATTGTGGTTGTAGTATGCCACGCAGGGAGCTTCGATGGTGTTGTAAGCGGGCAGCTCGATTTTTTCACCAGTTTTGCCAGTCATGTCGAGCAGCAGTTCGGAAACCTTGCGGCCTTCGATAGACAGTTCCATGAGTTCGTCTCTGGTCTTCACGTTAGCGGCCATGGCGTTGTCGAGGATTTTTTCGGCGAAAGCGACGAAATCAGAGTTTTTACCCACGAAGTCGGTTTCGCAGCTTACCACGATGACAGCACCGAAAGTATGGTCGGCGTTCACCTTGGCGATGGCACGGCCTTCGTTAGAAGCGCGGTCAGCACGTTTGGCGGCCACTTTCTGACCTTTCTTTCTCAGGATGTCAATAGCTTGTTCGAAATCACCGTTAGCTTCCACAAGAGCGTTCTTGCAGTCCATCATACCGGCGCCTGTTTCTTGTCTGAGTTTATTTACATCAGCAGCTGTAATAGCCATAATATCAATATTTTAAATGTTAATACTTAATTATGCTTTGGCAACGGGGTTTTTCTTGGCCGTTGTTCTTTTTCTTTTTGGTTTGTCGTCGTCAGAACCGTCTTCTTCCTCAACACCTTTTACTTTCTTCACCACTGGTTTGTCGTCGTTCTGAGCAGCATCTTCCTCTTCGTCGTCAGCAGCTTCAGTTCTTCTTACATCTTCTTCTTCCTCTTCAACGTCGATGTTGTCTTTGTCCATCTTTCTCTCGTTCAGACCTTCAGCGATAGCGTCGCAGATAGCCTTTACGATGATGGCGATAGATTTGGAGGCGTCGTCGTTAGCGGGGATGGGGAAGTCGATGAGGTTGGGGTTGGAGTTGGTGTCAACGATAGCGAAGGTGTTGATATTCAAGCGGCGGGCTTCAGCGACAGCGATGTGTTCTTTGAGCACGTCAACGATGAATACAGCTGCGGGCAGTCTTGACAGGTCGGCGATAGAACCCAAGTTCTTTTCCAGTTTGGCTCTTTCACGCTGGATTTGCAGTTTCTCGCGTTTTGAGATGTTGGCGAACTGGGGGCTGGCCATCAGTTTGTCGATGTCACCCATTTTTTTCACGGCCTTGCGGATGGTGAAGAAGTTGGTAAGCATACCACCAGGCCAACGTTCAGTGACGTAAGGCATATTCACGCCTTTAACGATTTCGGCAACGGTGTCCTTGGCTTGTTTTTTGGTAGCTACAAATAAAATCTTACGGCCGGATTTGGCAATCTGTTTTGCAGCGGCGCATGCCTCCTGCAGTTTGTCCATAGTCTTATAGAGGTCGATAATATGGATACCGTTTTTCTCCATAAAGATGTACTGGGCCATTGCCGGGTTCCATTTTCTTCTGAGGTGTCCGAAGTGACAACCTGCTTCTAATAAATCTTCAAATTTTGGATTTGTCATTTTGTTTTTTTGTTTAATTTGTTTACTTTCGTTTGATTAATAAGCAATTGCGGAGTAGCTCTTGACGAAGTCTTCGCAATTTCGATACTAAACCTGCGCAATATATATAATAGTATATATTAACGTTTGCTGAACTGGAATCTTCTACGAGCTTTCGGCTGTCCGGGTTTCTTACGTTCCACCATACGCGGGTCTCTCTTGAGGAGGCCTTTTGCTTTGAGGGCGGGACGGTACTCGGGGTTGATTTCGCAGAGGGCGCGTGAGATGGCGAGGCGCAGAGCTTCTGCCTGGCCGGTCATGCCGCCACCGTCGAGGTTGACTTTGATGTCATATTCGCCTTCCACCTGTGAGATTGCCAAAGGCTGGGTGACTACATACTGCAGTGTAGCCAAGTTGAAATATTCTTTATAGTCACGGTTGTTGATCGTGATGTTGCCACTACCTTTCTTCATATAGATACGGGCAACGGCGGTTTTTCTTCTACCGATTTTATTGATTACTTCCATCTCTCTTATTTGATTTCGTTAATGTTGATGACTTTTGGATTTTGACCTTCATGCGGGTGGTTTGGACCGGCATAGACATGCAGGTTGCGGAAAAGCTGGTCGCCCAGTCTGTTTTTGGGGAGCATGCCTCTGATGGCGTGTTCAACAACCTTGATGGGGTTCTTGGCGAGCACTTCTCTCGGAGTCGCGAAACGCTGTCCGCCGGGATAAGTGGTGTGGCGCACGTAAACCTTGTCGGTCATTTTCTTGCCGGTAAATCTGATTTTGTCCGCATTGACGATGATGACATTGTCACCACAATCGAAATGAGGGGTGTAATAAGGTTTTGTCTTGCCTCTGAGGATGCGTGCGACGGCGGTAGCCAGTCGGCCGACAATCATCTCCTGGGCGTCAACAACAACCCATTCTTTCTTCACGATCTTTTCGTTTGCCGAAATTGTTCTGTAACTTACTTGATCCATTTTTTTACTTTTTGTGAGGCTCTGTCTTCACCCACATCGCCTCGATTTTACTTAATTTCCTTTTCTAACCTAAAGGATAATAATCGGTATTTTTTTGAGGGTGCAAAAATACAACTTTTTTATATATAAATAGCACTTGAAAAAATTTTTTTTGAAATGTGTTTTGTGTAAATAAAATTTTTATATTTGCCGACCATATACTTTGTAATGTTGTGTAGAAGCGGTTGGTAAAAATTTTTGCTTGCAACGTGTTGAGATTGTGGAAGTTACAAAGTTTTATGTGCGGCACGGAATTTTTTGTGCGGGTGTCGGATTGTGCAAAAAAGTGAGAAAAAATTCCGAAATTGAGGAAAAGAATGATGAGGAGAGAAGAAAAAAATGGGAATTTTTCCGCCAAAAAATGACAAAATCGAATCAAAAATAGAAAAAAATTACTTGAAAATGAAAATAGTAAATTACCTGAAAGAAACTTATGACGAGTTAGTACACAAAGTGTCATGGCCGTCAGCCCAAGATCTTCAAAGTAGCGTTTTGGTGGTGTCTATTGCTTCCCTAATAATAGCACTTATCGTGTTTTTGATGGACGCACTGTTTAACGCAGGGATGGGCTTGCTCTTCCCGACTATATAATTTTCGGTAGTTTAATTTAGGTGTTTAACCGTAAACGAATTTGAGATGGCAGAGATCGAACACAAGTGGTATGTGATCAAAACGGTCACCGGCACTGAGAAAAAGGTGAAGCAGAATATCGAAAGCGAGATAGAAGCTTCCCACCTCAAAGACTTTGTGTCGCGTGTCCTGATTCCGACCGAGAAGTACTACCAGATCCGCAACGGTAAGAAAATCAGCAAGGAGCGGAACTACTTCCCTGGCTATATCTTTGTTGAGGCAATGATGCTGGGTGAGGTGCACCACGTCCTGTTGAATATCCCCGGTGTGCTGGGCTTCGTAGGTTGCAAGAAAAAAGCTGATCCCCCCATTGCGCTCCGTCCCGCCGAAGTAACCCGCATGTTAGGCAAGGCCGACGAATTGCTTGAGCAAGACGAGTCCTTCTCTCTCCCCTTCATCGTGGGCGAAGAAATCAAAGTCATTGACGGTCCTTTCAGCACTTTTAACGGTATTATCGAAGAGATCAATCCCGAGAAAAAGAAACTGAAGGTTATGGTGAAAATCTTCGGACGTAAGACTCCGCTCGAGCTGAGTTTTATGCAAGTTGAAAAGGTATAAACACCGCAATTAGTTACAAACAAAAAAAATTAACAAAAAATGGCAAAAGAAGTAGCTGGACTTATTAAGTTACAAATCAAAGGTGGCGCCGCCAATCCATCTCCCCCAGTAGGACCTGCCTTGGGTGCCAAGGGTGTGAACATCATGGAATTTTGTAAGCAGTTCAATGCTCGTACGCAAGACCTGGCCGGCAAATTAGTGCCTGTCATCATCACTGTTTACAAGGATAAATCTTTTGATTTTGTCACCAAAACGCCACCGGTTGCTGTACAGTTATTGGAAGCAGCCAAAATTCAAAAAGGATCCAAGGAGCCTAACCGTAACAAAGTGGCCACGCTTACATGGGACCAGGTGAAAGCCATCGCAGAGGTGAAGATGCCCGACTTGAACTGCTTCGAGTTGACATCAGCCATGAGCATGGTTGCCGGTACCGCAAGAAGCATGGGTATCAATGTGAAGGGCGGAACCAATCCTTTTGAACAGAATTAATAACAAGTAAACAAAATCAACATGGCTAAAATATCAAAAAAACGCAAAGAAGCTTTTGCAAAATTTGATAAGAGCAAAGTATATCCCGTTACCGAAGCTGTCCAAATCGTGAAGGATATCACCTACACCAAATTTGACGCCTCCTTCGACATCGACGTCCGCTTGGGCGTTGACCCCCGTAAGGCCAATCAGATGGTGAGAGGTATCGTTACCCTTCCCCACGGCACAGGTAAGGTGGTGAGAGTGCTTGTTCTTTGCACCCCCGACAAGGAGGATGAGGCAAAAGCAGCTGGCGCCGACTACGTGGGCTTGGACGAATACGTTGATAAAATCAAAAAAGGTTGGACCGACGTTGACGTTATCATCACTATGCCGAGCGTTATGCCAAAGATCGGTGCCCTCGGTAAAATCCTGGGTCCCCGTGGCTTGATGCCGAACCCCAAAGCCGGAACTGTTACCATGGAAATCGGTAAAGCTGTTGCTGATGTGAAAGCCGGTAAGATTGACTTTAAGGTTGACAAATTCGGTATCATCCACTCCGGTATCGGTAAAATCAGCTTCGACGCTAACAAGCTGGTGGAAAATACCCGCGAAATGATGTCAACTATCATCAAACTGAAACCGACCGCAGCAAAAGGAACTTACATCAAGAGCATTTACCTCTCCAGTACCATGAGCCCCGGTGTACAAGTTGATGTGAAATCAGTTACATTATAATCTAAAAAAAAAGCTAAAGTATGAAACAAGAACAGAAAAGCGTTATCATTGATGCCATCGCGAAGGACTTAGCTGAGTATGCACATGTATATGTAACCGATATCTCAGGCTTTACGGTTGATACCGTTAACCAACTCAGAAGACTGTGCTTCCGCCGCAATATCAAGCTGAAAGTGGTGAAAAACACCCTGCTGAAACGCGCCATGGACCAGTCAGAAGTTGACTACTCGGAAATCTATCCCGCATTAGCCGGCACAACTTCTATCATGCTGTGCAATACAGGTAACGCGCCCGCCAAGTTAATCAAGGAATTCCGCGCGAAAAACAAAAAACCTATCCTGAAAGCAGCATTCATCGAAGAGGCAACTTATTTCGGTGACGATCAATTGGATACTCTCTGCAACATCAAGTCAAGAGAAGAACTGATCGGTGACATCGTAGGTTTGTTACAGTCTCCTGCACGCAACGTCATCTCCGCTTTGCAGTCTGGTGGTGGCAAACTCGCAGGCATCGTAAAAACCTTGTCAGAAAGAAATTAAAAAAAACAAAAATCAATTCATTAAGTAAAAAACCATTTAAAGAATACAATTATGGCAGATTTGAAAGCATTTGCAGAACAATTAGTAAATTTGACCGTTAAGGAAGTTAACGAATTGGCTCAAATTTTGAAAGAAGAATACGGTATTGAACCCGCAGCAGCAGCAGTGGCAGTGGCAGCTCCCGCAGCAGGTGGCGCAGCAGCAGCAGCTGAAGAAAAAACCGAATTCGACGTTATCTTGAAAGCAGCTGGCCCCAACAAATTGGCCGTTGTTAAATTGGTGAAAGAACTGACCAGCCTCGGTCTGAAGGAAGCTAAGGAATTAGTTGACGGTGCTCCTAAGGCTGTTAAAGAAGGCGTTTCCAAAGACGAAGCTGAAGGCTTGAAAAAATCATTGGAAGAAGCCGGCGCTGAAGTAGAAGTTAAATAATTTCACTACACTATCGCGACAATAGTACAACGCCTTCACCTCGTGAAGGCCTTGTACTTATTGTTGTATTTATGTGTTTGGATTATTTGTTTGCGCAACTTTTTGTGAATCAGTTATTTGTGCAAAACACCAACTTCCTCTGCCCATACTCGCCAAACTCGCAAAGCAACTACCCCCTCTCTTTTTTACGTTTCAGCTTAGAAAGTTCTTATTTTCGTAATTAAAATATTACCACCTTGGCAACAAAAAATAATACAAGATTCAGCTTTGCATCCACCACGCCAGTGGATTTCCCGGATTTCCTCGACATTCAGTTGAAATCCTTCAAAGAGTTCTTCCAAATCGATACCGACGCGGAACACCGCCGCGAAGAAGGACTCTACAAGGTCTTTACGGAAAATTTCCCTATCACGGATGCAAGAAATAGTTTTGTCCTCGAATTTTTGGATTATTATATCGATGGTCCACGTTATTCGATGGAGGAATGTCTTGAAAGGGGCTTGACCTACAGCGTCCCTTTGAAAGCCAAAATGAAACTCTCATGCAATGATGTCGAGCATGAGGATTTCGAAACCCGTATTCAGGATGTCTTTTTGGGACTGATACCTTACATGACCCCACGCGGTACCTTTATCATCAATGGCGCTGAGCGTGTGGTGGTATCACAGTTGCACCGTTCCCCCGGTGTGTTCTTCGGTTCTTCTTTCCATACCAATGGTACTCAGCTGTATTCAGCCCGTATCATCCCGTTCAAGGGCTCTTGGATGGAATTCACAACCGGTCCCCACGATGTGATGTACGCCTATATCGACCGTAAAAAACAGTTGCCGGTCACCACATTGCTCCGTGCTATCGGCTATGAAACCGATAAGGATATCCTCGACATCTTCGACATCGCCCAGGAAGTGAAAGCAACCAAGGCCAACTTGAAGAAGTTCGTCGGTCAGAAATTCGCCGCCGCTGTCGTCAGAACCTGGAATGAGGACTTCCCCGATGAGGAAACCGGTGAAGTGTCCAGCATCGAACGTACAGAGGTCATCATTGACAGAGAAACCGAGTTGGAAGAGAAACACATCAACAGAATCGTTGATGCCGGCGTTAAAACCGTAATGTTCCACAAGGACGACGGTAAACAGACCGACTATTCCATCATCTTCAATACCCTGCAGAAAGACCCGACAAATTCCGAGAAACAGGCTCTTGAATTCATATATCAGCAATTACGAAATACTATCCCGCCCGATGAGGAAACCGCACGTACCGCTTTCGAGAAGCTGTTCTTCTCTGACAAACGTTACGACCTCGGTGCCGTGGGACGTTATAAAATCAACAAGAAACTGAATCTTGATATCCCCATGGAGACCCAGGTGCTCACCAAAGAGGATATCATCTCCATTATACGTTACTTGGTGGAATTGATCAACTCCAAGACCGAAGTTGACGATATCGACCACTTGAGCAACAGACGTATCAGAACCGTAGGCGAGCAGCTGTACAACCAATTCGGTGTCGGCTTGGCCCGTATGTCTCGTACCATCCGCGACAAGATGAATGTGCGCGACAATGAGGTGTTCGCCCCCATGGATTTGATCAACGCCAAGACCTTGTCCTCCGTTATCAACTCCTTCTTCGGTACCAACCAGCTGTCACAGTTCATGGACCAGACCAACCCGCTGTCAGAGCTTACCCACAAGAGAAGAATCTCCGCTTTGGGTCCTGGCGGTTTGTCCCGCGACCGTGCCGGTTTCGAGGTGCGTGACGTTCACTATACCCACTACGGTCGTCTGTGTACCATCGAGACCCCTGAAGGACCGAATATCGGTTTGATTTCCTCACTTTGTGTATTCGCCAAAATCAACAATCTGGGCTTTATCGAAACTCCCTACCGCCGCGTGGTCGATGGTAAAGTGATGTTTGATGAGGATCCGATTTATTTGAGTGCGGAAGAGGAAGAAGAAAAATATATCGCCCAGGCTACTACACCAATGAATGAGGATCATGTGTTGGAAGACAATGTGAAGGTGCGTTACCTGGCCGATTATCCTATTGTTCCGAAGGAACAGGTGAACTTGATTGATGTGGCTGCTAACCAGATTGCATCTATCGCGGCATCCTTGATTCCTTTCCTTGAAAACGACGATGCTAACCGTGCGTTGATGGGTTCGAACATGATGCGTCAGGCTGTTCCGTTGTTGAATCCCGAAGTGCCTATCGTGGGTACTGGTCTGGAACGCCGTGTGGCATTGGATTCCCGCGCTATGTTGCGTGCCGAGGGCAACGGTGTTGTGGAATACGCCGATGCGTTGAAGATTGTCATCAAATATGAACGTACCGACGCTGAAAGACTGGTGTCTTTCGACTCGGATGTGAAAACATACATGCTCGAGAAGTTCAGAAGAACCAACCAGAACTCCTGTATTAACCAGAAACCTATCGTCAGAAAAGGTGACAAGGTGAAATTAGGAGATGTGCTGACCGAAGGTTATGCTACAAGCCAAGGTGAGTTGGCTTTGGGTCGCAACATGTTGGTGGCTTTCATGCCTTGGAAGGGCTACAACTACGAGGATGCTATCGTGATTTCCGACAGAGTGGTGAAAGAAGATATCTTCACCTCTATTCATATTGAAGAATTTACACTCGAAGTCCGTGATACCAAACGCGGACAGGAAGTGTTGACCAATGATATCCCGAACGTGTCACAAGAGGCTACCAAAGACCTGAATGAGGACGGTCTGATCCGTATCGGTGCCGAAGTGAACGAGGGTGATATCCTGATTGGTAAAATCACTCCTAAGGGTGAGTCTTACCCCACACCGGAAGAGAAATTGCTCCGTGCTATCTTCGGAGACAAGGCCGGCGATGTGAAAGACGCCTCCCTGAAAGCACCCCCATCAATGAAGGGTGTGGTTATCGGTGCCAAGTCTTTGTCACGTTTGATTAAAGACAGAAAAGCCAAATCGAAAGATAAGGATATCGTGGCTGAAATCGAGCGTACTTATGGTAAACAACTGCAGGAACTGAAAGATAAGATCGTCACCAAGTTGTACCGTGTGCTGGAAGGCAAGATTTCTCACAATGTATATGATAATACCAAGAATATTATCATTCCTAAGGGTACCAAGTTCTCACAGAAGATGCTGCAGACAGTGAACTTTGCCAATGTGGCAGTTTCCAAGTGGACCAACGATGCCAAAATTAACGGATTGGTATCTGAGATTATCCGCAACTACTTGGTAAAAGAACGTGAATTGCTGGCCAAGATGACGCGTGAAAAATTCGATGCCACTGTAGGTAGCGAGCTGCCTAACGGTATTGTCCAGATGGCAAAGGTTTACGTGGCTAACAAGCGTAAACTCCGCATCGGTGACAAGATGGCAGGTCGTCACGGTAACAAGGGTATTGTGGCTAAGATCGTTCGTCCCGAAGACATGCCGTTCATGGAAGACGGTCGTCCCGTGGATATCGTTCTGAACCCGCTGGGTGTGCCTTCCCGTATGAACCTGGGACAGATCTACGAGACCATCCTCGGTTGGGCAGGCAAGACCTTAGGCATGAAATACGCTACTCCTATTTTCGACGGCGCAACCCTCGACCAGATCAACGGTTTGATGGAGAAAGCTGGTCTGCCGCAGAACGGTAGCACCTACCTCTACAACGGTGAAACTGGTGAGAGATTCCACCAGAAGATTACAGTGGGCTATATCTATATGATCAAGTTGCACCACATGGTTGACGACAAGATGCATGCCCGTTCCATTGGACCTTACTCACTGATTACGCAGCAGCCTCTTGGCGGTAAAGCACAATTCGGTGGTCAGCGTTTCGGTGAAATGGAGGTATGGGCTATCGAAGCCTTCGGTGCAGCCAATGTACTCCAAGAAATTCTTACGGTTAAATCTGATGATGTCATCGGTAGAGCCAAAGCATACGAAGCCATCGTGAAAGGCGACAATATGCCAGCTCCCGGCCTGCCGGAATCGTTCAACGTATTGGTGAATGAGCTCCGCGGACTCGCATTGGATGTTCAATTTGATTAATCTTAATTATTGAAATTATGGCTTCATTTAGAAAAGATACTAATACAAGAAAAGAATTTTCAAGAATAACCGTAAGTTTGGCTTCTCCTGAGAAAATCTTAGACCAGTCTCATGGTGAAGTGTTGAAACCCGAAACAATCAATTACCGTACCTACAAGCCCGAACGTGACGGTTTGTTCTGCGAGAAAATCTTCGGACCCGTCAAGGACTGGGAATGTAACTGTGGTAAATATAAGAGAATCAGATACAAAGGCACTGTCTGCGACCGTTGCGGTGTGGAAGTTACCGAACGCAAGGTGCGTAGAGAGCGTATGGGCCATATCCAGTTGGTGGTGCCCGTTGCCCATATCTGGTTTTTCAAGTCTTCTCCCAACAAAATTGGTGCGCTGCTTGGTTTGTCAGCCAAGAACCTGGAATCTGTCATCTATTACGAGAATTTCCTCGTGATTCAGCCGGGTGCGGCGGAAGGTTTCCAATTCAGAGAGAAGAAAGATAAAGAAAAGAAGGAAGATGTACTGGTAAAAGAAAGAACTCTTTTGAGTGAAGAAGAATACTACAATGTCATCGACAATCTTCCTCCCGAAAACAGACTGTTGGATGATACCGATCCTAACAAGTTCATCGCCAAAATGGGCGCTGAAGCTTTGTACGACCTCTTGGTGAAACTGGATCTGGATAAAGAGTCTTTCGAGTTGAGAGATCGTGCCAACAATGAGACTTCAGAACAGAGAAAACAGGAAATCCTGAAACGTCTGCATGTTTTCGAAGCTTTCAGAGACAGCCGTCGCCGTGCCGTCAACAAACCGGAATGGATGATTGTGAAGATTGTCCCCGTGATTCCGCCCGATTTGCGTCCTTTGGTGCCATTGGATGGTGGCCGTTTCGCCACATCAGACTTGAATGAGTTGTATCGTAGAGTGATTATCCGTAACAACCGTCTGAAACGACTGATTGAAATCAAGGCTCCCGATGTGATTATGCGTAATGAGAAGCGTATGTTGCAGGAAGCTGTGGATTCATTGTTCGATAACTCAAGAAAATCCAACTCCGTCAAGACCGAATCCAACAGAGCACTGAAATCTCTGTCCGACAGTTTGAAAGGTAAACAAGGACGTTTCCGTCAGAACTTGCTGGGTAAGCGTGTTGACTACTCAGGTCGTTCGGTTATCGTGGTAGGTCCTGAACTGCACATGAACGAATGCGGTCTGCCGAAAGACATGGCTGCCGAGTTGTTCAAACCGTTCATCATCAGAAGAATCCTTGAACGTGGTATTGCCAAGACCGTGAAATCTGCCAAGAAAGTGGTGGAAAGAAAGGAACCCATCATCTGGGAAATCTTGGAAAACATATTGAAGGGTCATCCGGTATTGTTGAACCGTGCTCCTACCTTGCACCGTCTGGGTATCCAGGCTTTCCAGCCTAAACTTGTGGAAGGCAAGGCTATCCGTCTGCACCCCTTGTGCTGTACGGCATTCAACGCCGACTTCGACGGTGACCAGATGGCTGTTCACGTGCCCCTTGGCAATGCGGCTGTTTTGGAAGCCCAGATGCTGATGCTGGCATCCCACAACATCTTGAACCCCGCCAATGGCGCGCCTATCACCGTGCCTTCACAGGATATGGTATTAGGTCTGTATTATATCACCAAAGAATTGCGTTCAACCCCAGAAGAACCTGTGATGGGAGAGGGCAGAAAGTTCTATGCTCCTGAAGAAGTTCTGATCGCTTTCAATGAAAAGAAAGTGCACTTGAACGCTTGCATCAAATGCCGTGTTGACCTCAAGGGTGACGGCAATATGGTGCTGACCGACACTACTGTGGGCCGTATCATCTTCAACCAGGTGGTTCCTAAAGGTTTCGGCTTTATCAACAAACTGATGACCAAGAAATATTTGAGAGAAATCATCGGTGATGTATTGGCTAAGTTCGGCAACGCCATTACCGCCAAGTTCTTGGACGATATCATGGGCATGGGATTCCGCATGGCTTTCGAAGGCGGTTTGTCCTTCAACTTGGGTGATGTGATTATCCCGGAAGAAAAGAAGACCTTGATTCAGGAAGCCAATGCTGGTGTTGACGAAATCAACATGAACCTGAATATGGGTTTCATCACCGCCAACGAACGTTACAACCAGGTTATCGACCTCTGGTCACAAACCAATGCCAAGTTGACCAACATCCTGATGGAACAGATTGCCAAGGATCGTCAAGGATTCAACAGTGTCTATATGATGTGTGACTCTGGTGCTCGTGGTTCTCGTGAGCAGATCCGTCAGCTGTCTGGTATGCGTGGTTTGATGGCTAAACCTACCAAATCAGGTGCTACCGGTGGTGAGATTATTGAAAACCCGATTTTGTCCAACTTCAAGGAAGGTCTGTCTGTGTTGGAGTACTTCATCTCTACGCACGGTGCTCGTAAGGGTTTGGCAGATACCGCTTTGAAGACCGCTGACGCTGGTTACCTGACCCGTCGTTTGGTGGACGTTTCTCACGATGTGATCATCAGAGAGGTTGACTGTGGTACTTTGCGTGGTATGACAGTCTCCGCGGTGAAGAAAAATGAAAGTATTGTTGAGTCATTGTACGACAGATTGTTAGGCCGTGTATCCCTGCACAACATTTATCATCCGCTGACTGGCGAGCTGATTATTAAGGCAGGTGAAGAGCTGACCGAAGATATTTGCAAAATTATTGAGGATTCACCGATCGAGGAAGTGGAAATCCGTTCGGTGCCCACTTGCGAATCAAAACATGGTATCTGCCAGAAATGTTACGGTCGTAACCTGGCTACCGGCAAGATGGTTCAGATGGGTGAGGCCGTCGGTATCATTGCCGCACAGGCTATCGGTGAACCTGGTACCCAGCTGACCCTGCGTACATTCCACGTCGGTGGTGTGGCAGGTGGAGCTGCCGCTGACAAGCAGATTGACGCACCTCACTCCGGTCACTTGGTGATTGATGAGCTGCGTGCTATCGACAAGGGCGAATATTTGGAAGTTATCGGCCGTGCCGCTGAAATGAAGATTGTGGATGCCAAAACAGGAATTGTTTTGTATTCCGCCAATATTCCTTACGGCTCAAAACTGTATTACAAAAATGGTGATATGGTCAACAAGGGCGACAAGATTGCCGAATGGGATCCTTACAATGCCGTTATCATCTCTGATGTGGCTGGTAAGATTCAGCTCAACGACTTTGTCGAAGGTGTTACTTTCAGAGTCGAAATCGATGACCAGTCAGGTGTTCAGGATGCTGTCGTTATTGAAAGCCGTGTAAAGACCAAGAACCCGAGAATCTCTGTCTTGGATGAGAATGACGATGTGCTCAGAACATTCGACATCCCTGTTGGTGCCCGTCTGTCTGTTGGTAATGGTCAGGAAATCGAGGCTGGTGAAGTGCTGGTTAAGATTCCACGCGCCTTCGGTAAAGCAAGCGATATCACCGGCGGTCTGCCGCGTGTACAAGAATTGTTCGAGGCTCGTGACACTTCCGATCCGGCTATCGTTTCAGAAATCGAAGGTTTCGTGACTTTCGACAAGAAACTGAAGCGTGGTAACAAACGTGCGGTTTTGGTTACTCCTCGTAATGGTGACAAGTCCGCAGCGAAAGAATACCTCATTCCTACTTCAAAACAGATTCTGGTTCAGGAAAACGACTTTGTGCATGCCGGTACTCCACTTTCAGATGGTGCGCTTACTCCTTCAAGCATCTTGAACATCAAGGGTGCTATGAAAGTTCAGGAATACATCATCAATGAAATCCAGGATGTGTATCGTATGCAGCAGGTTAAAATTAATGACAAACACTTTGAGGTGATTGTTCGCCAGATGATGCGTAAGGTTGAGATTGAGGATTCTGGAGATACCATGTTCTTGCAAGGTGAATTGGTGAATAAGATTGACTTCCAAGAAGTTAATGACCTTATCTGGGAAAAGAAAGTTGTGGTTGATCCAGGTGACTCTACGGTATTCAAGGCAGGTCAGATTGTCAATCCCAAAGCGTTGCGTGATGAGAATTCATTGCTGAAACGTAAGGACTTGAAAACTGTGGAGGTTCGTAATGCGAAACCTGCTACTGGTAAGCCCATCCTTCAAGGTATCACAAGAGCCGCTTTGCAGACCCGTAGCTTCATTTCCGCAGCATCCTTCCAGGAGACTCCGAAAGTGCTTACAGAAGCCGCTATCAATGCCAAAACAGATACTTTGGAAGGTATGAAAGAGAATGTCATCGTGGGTAATCTGATTCCCGCAGGTACTGGCTTGAAGGCTTATCAGAACATTCAAGTTGGTTCAATGGAAGAATATGAATCCCTGATGGCTTCCAAAGAATAATAAACCTAAAAAAAACGATTATGGCAGAACAGAAAATAGATATCAATTTAAGTGAGGAAGTGGCCCAGGGCGTATATTCCAACCTGGCCATCATCACCCATTCCAACAATGAGTTTATCGTGGACTTTGCGGCCATGCTGCCGGGCCTTCCTAAGGGAACGGTAAAATCACGCATCATCATGACCCCTCAGAATGCCAAACGTTTGCTTCATGCTTTGGCCGACAATGTGGCCAAGTTCGAAGAAAAGAACGGCGTTATCAAGGAAGGTTCGATAGACACTATCCCCATGATGGGTGGCGGAATGGCCTAAGCTCAATTGATCTCTCCTCAAAAAAAATCCCTGACAGTAATGCCAGGGATTTTTTTTGTTCTGAGACAATGACGGTTAATAATTTACAATTCACAATTCACAATTCACAATTCATAATTCACAATTCACAATTAACCTTCCTAACCTTCCTAACCCTTCCATCCTATAATCCATAACCAACTATCAATTGTCAATTGTCAATTATCAATTATCAACTGTCAACTTTCAGTTTTCAGTTTCAACTTCTAAAGCACTATCACACTTCCCCTAATCATTCCCGGAATTCCTGATGCACTGACGTATTTTATCAGGTAGGTATAGGTGTAGTTTTTAAGGACTCTTCCTTTGATTTCGCCGTTCCAGCGGAAATCTTTACGGTTATCTGCTCAAGATAGCCTTCCGGTATGCAGAATACATCATTCAAGCCGTCATCATTGGGCGTAAACGCGTTAGGCATCTGTATCTTGTATTCGCAAGGTTTGATGGTATATTCACGGTTGATGACACATTGTCCTTGTGATGCTGTGACGAAATAAGTGCCTGATTCAAAGACTGTGATGATGGGAGAGGTTTCTCCTGTGCTCCATTCTATATTCGGCAAGGATGAACTTACCTCGAGAACGGCTTGTTCTTGATCACAGAAATTGAAGGTGTGTGAAAATAGGGTGGTGGTAGTATCTGTGATATAATTCAGATGTAGAGTGTCCACTTGTTCGCACCCATTGATATCTTCATGTGAGAAGGTGTAATTGCCAGATGTGTAATAATACTGG
>CACXXY010000023.1 GCA_902771655.1 uncultured Bacteroidota bacterium
TTTCGGAGGAAAACAACGCTTGTAGTGTTTATGTTGATGTGGATGTCGATGGCAAAATCGAGAAATGGCTGCTGATGTTCAAGAACGAAACGCACAACCATCCCACAGAAATCGAGCCTTTCGGCGGGGCAGCCACCTGCGTGGGCGGTGCCATCCGCGACCCGCTGAGCGGCAGAAGCTACGTGTATCAAGCCATGCGTGTTACCGGTGCGGGCAATATCAACGAACCTGTCAGCCAGACCATGGAAGGCAAACTGCCCCAGCGAGTCATCTCCAAGAGCGCCGCTGCCGGCTATTCCTCCTACGGCAACCAAATTGGCTTGGCTACCACCCACGTGCGTGAAATCTACCACGAGGGCTACAAGGCCAAACGTCTGGAAATCGGTGCAGTGGTAGGTGCGGTTCCCGCTGATGGCGTAAGACGCGAGCAACCTCAGCCCGGTGATATCATCATCATGTTTGGTGGTCGTACCGGCCGCGACGGTATTGGTGGTGCCACTGGTTCTTCCAAAGAGCATACCGAAACCTCATTGGAGGTCTGCGCTGCCGAGGTGCAAAAAGGTAATGCCCCCGAGGAACGCAAAATCCAGCACCTGTTCCGCAAACCCGAAGTCACCCGTTTGATTAAGAAATCCAATGACTTCGGCGCAGGCGGTGTGAGCGTGGCCATTGGCGAGCTGGCTGACGGGCTACTCATCAACTTGGACGCTGTTAAGACAAAATACAAAGGCCTGAACGGTACAGAATTAGCTATCAGCGAATCGCAAGAACGTATGAGCGTGGTGGTGGATCCCAAGGATGTTGACCAGTTCTTCGAATACTGCCGTCAAGAAAACATTGAGGCTACTATCATTGCCAAAGTAACTGACAATAACAGACTTACCATCCAGTGGAGAGGCAAAAACATTGTGGATCTGTCCCGCGACTTCATCAACACCAACGGTTATCGCCAAAGAACCGATGTGGTGATACCTAAGATTGAGGGCGATTTTCCCGCAAGAGTACCCGAAACTCCTGCCAATCAATCCATTACCACTGAAAGTGTGACCAAACATTTGGCTTCACCCAACGTAGCTTCCCAGAAGGGACTGATTGAGATGTTTGACTCTACCATCGGCGCCTCTACGGTATTGATGCCCTTCGGTGGCAAACATCAGCTGACTGAAAGCCAGGCCGGTGTGCAGAAACTTCCCGTTTTGCACGGCCACACCAACACCGCCAGCATCCTGGCCTTTGGTTACAACCCCTATATTGCCTCTTTTTCGCCCTTCCACGGGGCAATGTACGCCGTGCTGGAGTCTATGGCCAAGATTGTGGCTGTGGGCGGCGATTACCGCAAAATACGCTTTACTTTCCAGGAATATTTCGAGAAATTGGGCAAGGACACCACCAAATGGGGAAAACCTTTCTCCGCTTTGTTGGGTGCTATCTACATGCAAAACGCCTTCCACTTGCCTTCTATCGGCGGTAAGGACTCCATGAGCGGAACCTTCAAGAACCTGAATGTGCCCCCAACCTTGGTTTCTTTCGGCATAGTCACCGAAAAAGCCGACAAAGTCATCTCTCCGGAATTCAAACAAAAAGGAAATCATATCTACCTCATTAACAATGTTATAGATGACAACCATAGACCTTCTGTAGAGAGAGTAAAACAGATTTTCGACTATGTGCACGAGCAAATCCATGCCGGCAAGATTATTTCCTGCTACACCCTGCAATTCGGTGGTATCATCGAAGCCCTTTGCAAGATGAGTTTCGGCAATGATTTGGGCTTTGACATCCATACCAACCTGCCCGTATTCGATTATGGCTACGGCAGTTTTGTAGTGGAGACCAATGAAAAACTGGATTTCGAATACGCTATTGAATTGGGCTGTGTAAGCGATAAATTCATCATTAACGGCATAGAAATTGACAAGGTGAAATGCTTGGCAGCATGGCGCGGTACCTACGACGCCATTTATCCTGAAGTAAAAATCAACAGCGAGAGTATGCCCAAGGTGGAAGCTCAGAATGCCAAGGTGGTGCGCCGCGAGCTGCACCCGCCCAAAACCGACAAGGTGAAGGTTATCATTCCTGTATTTCCGGGCAGCAACTGCGACTACGACACCGCCAAGGCTTTCAAAGACGCTGGTGCGGAGCCTGAGATTTTTGTTTTCCGCAACCTCAACGAAAAAGAAATCAACGATTCCATCGATGAGTTGTCCCAAAAGATTGACAATGCTCATATCTTGGCTTTGTGTGGTGGCTTTAGCTCCGGTGACGAACCTGACGGCAGCGGCAAGTTCATTGCCAATGTGTTAAACAACGAAAAAGTCAAGGCAGCAATTGAGCGACTGCTCGACCGCGACTGCCTGATTTTGGGTATTTGCAACGGTTTCCAGGCTTTGGTGAAATCGGGACTGCTGCCTTACGGCAAAATCGGTCAGGTAACGGCTGAATCCCCCACCCTGTACCGAAACGACATCAACCGCCACCTGTCGCACATCACCAAGACCGTGGTCGCTTCAAACCATTCACCCTGGCTCAGCTCCTTCAAGGAAGGAGAGGTTCACCGTGTGGCCATCAGCCATGGCGAGGGCAAGTTTGTGGTGTCGGAAAAGATGGCGCAAGACCTGTTTGCTAACGGCCAAGTTGCTTTCCAATACTGTGATTTTGAGGGACATGCCAGCATGAACAAGTACGACAACCCCAACGGCTCCAGTTATGCCATTGAGGGTATCGTGTCCGATTGCGGACGCATACTCGGCAAGATGGGCCACAGCGAGCGCAAGGGTGAGAACCTGTACAAGAACATCCCAGGCAACAAGACGCAGGATATTTTCAGCAATGCGGTGACGTATTTTTTGAATTAGCAAATGTGTTATGTGACTCCTCGTTAATTATACAATACGAAATTGACCAATCCTTTCTCCCCGAATTGATACAAGAGATAGAGACAGTAATACACTGTTAAAATAAAAATAGTATGAAATTAAAGCACAAAATACTCTTATTCAAACTATTAACTGCATTTCTATGCGGGTTTATTCCTACGTCTCAGGCGCAAGAAATAGATACCATCTTCTACAATAAACATATCACTATGATTTTTCCTGATGATCACATAGAGTATTATCATTATGACCAGAATGGGAATAAAATCATTGACAGCTTTAACAACGGTAAATTCAGCTATAATTACCGTCTGATACCGGGGAAAGATGAAATATCTCTGGAATCTATGATTTTTGAGCACCAAGGGATCAAATATTTTCGTGATACTTTCCCTGTATATTTTCCAGAAATCTTCCCTGCGGTGTACGATACTTTCCGGACATGCGAGATTGCTCTTTCCATGCAATGTTTCAACGAAGAAAAATGGTATGACAAAGAAAATCTGAGCAATCGGTTCAGAATTATTTGTAACGATTCTGAATATCTTGAAGATAAAGGATACAATTTCTTGGCAATTGAAATGTTTTCCTTATATGGTACGGGTGATAATACAAAAGTCACTAGAAAATACGGCAATTCTTGCTCCATAGATCTTTTTGAGACCATCATGAACAAAGAATATTATACTCAAGAATGGCATCCTTCCCAAACTCAAACAAAGAAAATGTGGAAAATTATGACGGACATCATGAAAATGCCGAAAGAATTTTGCCGCACGGAAGAACCTAAATACATGATAGAGGTAGTGTACGAAGGAGAATATTTTTACTTGCCAGTAAGCGGCTGCTGGGGGATGGGGGAGGATACCGAACATAATGACCGTTGGCACAGCAAGCATCAGAACAAATACCTCAAACGCATGGAGAGGATGCTGGAGATGATACGATCGAATTGCAGGAGTAGATAGAGACAGTAATAAAGAAATTCTGAATATAGACCCTATTATATGCGACCTCTCCTGCGAAAAGTAATTATATTAGAAACAGTGGAGCGGAGTGGGATGAGTTGTATAGCTATTTGAGAACCCAACCGGAATATATTTCGGGTAATGACTCTTTCAATGTGGCCAAGTCATTATCTGTCCGTTGTGTCCGCGATTAGAAAGCTACTCAACGAAGCTGGTGAAGGAGTGAGATTTTAGGGGGAGTCTCGGGCTGCGCCCTCAAGGGGAGATTTTTTGAATTTTGAACTTTGAATTCTGAATTCTATGACCTTCCTTTAAACACTGACCACTGACCACTGTAACCTGACCCCTATTACACTCCATCTAAAATGTTGAGTATCTGGTTGCTTTTGCCTACGTGGGCGCGGTTGCGGTAATTACTGAGGCAGATAAACAGCATATTGTCTGACGGACGATATACCATGATATGGTGGAATCCATGCCATAAGCCACCGTGATACACTAATTTGCCATAATAGGGGTTTTCCTCCAAGTGGAAGCCGTAGCCATACAACTCCGAAGGCTCTGCTCCTGTGATAAGCTTGTTTTGCGTTGATGAGGCCTTCTCCACCCATTCTTTCGGAAGCACCGAATATTCGTTGAAAAAGGCGATTTTCCATTTCATCAGGGCCTCGGGACAAGAGTATAAGCCTTTGTCACCAAAAGTGCCGTCTAATGGCTCAATTGCCACCTCCTCGCCCGATTTCAGATGGCCTCGTGGAAAAAAGATATCTCTGTGCTCGTTTTTCTGCGTGACATAAAAGGTGTTCATCATCCCCACTGGCTTGATAATGCTGTCCTCCACAAATTTCTCGAACTTTACTCCGGAAACCTTGGCCACAATATCCGCCAATAGCAAATAATTGGTATTGGTGTATTTATACCTCATACCTGGTTTGAAATAGATTTTCTCACGCCGTGAAAAGACTTTCTGTATGGCCTGTTCATTGGTAGTTAAACCTTCTGTTCCCCATATCTCCTCAGGAAAATCGAAATACTCCGGCAATCCAGAAGTGTGACAGAGCAAATGATGGATAGTGATGCCCGCATACGGATTGTTCGGGTAATATTTCGACAAATTATCCGTCAACTTCATTTTGCCGGCGGCCACCAGCTTCAGGATGGCCGCTGCCGTGAATTGCTTGGAAATAGAGGCCAATTCGTATGGAGTGGTATTGGTCAGCTTATTTTCCGTTTTGCCACGCGCCGCACTAAGTTGCGAAATGGTCATTCCGTTCAAGTCCTTGCCCTTTTGGTACAAACGGGCGTAACCGTATGTTTTTCTGACAATTACCTTGTCATCCAAAGCAATGAGAATGGTTCCGTTTAAAGTCTGACTCATTTGTTCGGCCATTTCTTGTATGGCCTTCACTTTCAGCTGAGGATTGGCACGGTCAAAAACGGCGTTTATTTCCGCCGTAGTGAGTTCTTTTATTTTTTTTGCACCTCTTTCCACTCTTACAGTCTGAGCCGCTAAAATCGCCGAAAAAAGGCAGAAAAACAAACACAAAGATATCCGCTTCATTCTTTAGAGTTTAAATGCTTTTTTTATGGCTTCCACATAATCCAAACGCTCCCAGCCGAAAAATAGTACTTTCTTGTACGTTTTTTCTTTGCCATCAACCACTCGGGTATAAGTATCCTTGTCTTTATAACCCACTTCCACTTCTTCCTCATAACTGTCGCGGCCGAAATGTCCGTATGAGGCAGTTCTCTCATAAATAGGGTTTTTCAATTGGAAACGCCCGATGATGTCGTAGGGGCGCATAGGGATGATTTCCTTGATTTTAGTGGCAATCTCGCCATCGCTCATGGGCACTTTCGCAGTTCCGTAAGTGTTCACAAACAGTCCGACTGGTTCTGCCACTCCAATCGCGTAAGCCACCTGCACTAATACTTTGTCACACAAACCGGCAGCCACCATGTTTTTTGCGATATGACGAGCTGCGTATGCGGCTGAACGGTCCACCTTTGAGGGGTCTTTGCCGGAAAAAGCACCACCACCATGGGCTCCGTGACCACCGTATGTATCCACAATAATCTTACGGCCAGTTACGCCAGTGTCGCCATGTGGACCACCAATAACAAATTTGCCCGTAGGATTTACATAGAGCTTGTAATCATCTTTGAATAAAGCTTTTACACTTTCTGGACATTCTTTGATTACACGAGGAAGCAGAATGTTTTCGATGTCTTTTTTGATTGTTTCCTGCATCGCTTTTTCCTCAGCGAAATCATCGTGCTGGGTGGAAACCACTATGGTATCGATGCGTTCCGGAGTGCCATCGTCTGCATATTGCAAGGTCACCTGCGATTTTGCATCAGGACGCAGATAAGTCATTTGTTTCCCTTCTTTTCTGATGGCGGCCAACTCCTGCAAAATCATGTGGGAAAGTTCTACGGTAATTGGCATGAAATTCTGCATTTCACGGCAGGCATAACCGAACATCATGCCTTGGTCGCCAGCACCCTGTTCCTCCTTTTTTTGTCGCTCAACCCCTTGGTTGATGTCGGACGACTGGCTATGGATAGCGGAAATCACCGCACACGATTTGGCATCGAACTGGTAATCGCTTTTCGTATAGCCGATTTTTGCAATAACTCTGCGTGCCACATCATCGATGGACACATAGCCATTTGTTTTAACCTCACCTGCGCAAACCACCAGACCGGTAGTCACTAAAGTTTCGCAAGCCACTTTCGATTCAGGGTCCTGAGCCAGGAACGAATCGAGCAAAGCGTCTGAAATTTGATCACTCACCTTGTCGGGGTGTCCTTCAGATACTGATTCAGATGTGAATAGATAGCTCATAATAAAAATTTATGGGTTAATAATGATGTTAATGAAAAATGCGGGGATTTGGATGGTTTAGCATTTTTTTCCGTGGTTGCAATCATGACAAATCCGTCCACAATTTTTCGGGTGCAAAAGTACAAAATTTTTCAATTAGCAGATTAGTGTATGTGGAAATTAGTTAACGGGGAGGTGTGAATAGTTTTCGTGGAGACGTGGAGACATGCACTTCGTGCATTCGTTAAGACGATAAGAAATTACGCCTCCACGCCTATACGTGCGAGCAACTGCCCGAACGAGCAAAGCGAGCGTCTCCACGAAAGAGCGAAGTAAGCGTCTCCACGAAAGAGCGAAGCGAGCGTCTCCACGCCTCCACGTCTAAACGAACAAACTTACTCCCTCACAATCAACACATTACAAAAAATATTCGTTTTAAGCCACGATTTTGAATTTTTTGATCCGGACATCATTTTTTCAAAGAAAATGTCTGAAATCAAAATTTGATATATAAATAATTGATTTTCAAATATTTACAAAATACTCCTCTGTAACCTGATTTGGTTATCTTAAATAAATCATCAGGGCGGCTATGTCGGAAGGACTGACACCGCTGATACGAGAGGCTTGGCCTAAATTTTCCGGTTTTACTCTTGATAATTTCTCACGGGCTTCCAATGACAATGAAGGGAAATTTTTATAATCAAAATCAGCTGATATTTTTATATTATCCAAATTGGATAATTTATCCGCCATTTCTTTTTCTTTTTCTATATAATTGGCATATTTGATTCTGATTTCCGCATTTTCCTGTTCTCTTTCTGAAATATTATTTTCAGAAATGAATTCTTGAATATTGGAACAACACTCTTTCAAATGGCACAATTCCACTTGAGGTCTAAGCAACAAATTGGCATATTTGGTCCGTTGAGTCAATGGTGATGTCTCTGTGGAAGACAAATACTCATTTACTTCTACCGGTTTGGCATGATGCTCAGACAAGTATTCAATAAATTTTTGCTGTCTTACGTATTTATTACACATCCTTTCATATCGCTCTTCACTAATCAAACCTAAATCATGTCCAATAGGAGTCAGTCTTTCATCGGCATTATCCTGACGGAGCAAAATACGATATTCCGCCCTGGAGGTAAACATGCGGTAAGGATCTTCCACTCCTTTAGTGACCAAATCGTCAATCAGTACCCCGATATAAGCTTGCGAACGCGTCAATACCAGAGGTTCTTTATCGTTCAATGAGAGATGTGCATTAATGCCTGCCATCAGACCTTGGCAAGCAGCCTCTTCATAACCTGTGGTACCATTGACTTGACCTGCCAAAAATAAATTGTCTATTAGTTTCGATTCCAACGAAAATTTCAGTTCTGTAGGATCAAAAAAGTCATACTCGATAGCATAGCCTGGACGGAAAACTTTGGCTTGTTCCAAACCTGGAATCAGGTGCATGGCATTTATCTGCACTTCCTCAGGTAAGGAAGAGGAGAAACCGTTCAAATAATATTCGTTGGTATTCCGTCCTTCCGGCTCCAAAAACAACTGGTGTCTGTCGCGTTCGGAAAAGCGATTGATTTTATCCTCGATAGATGGACAGTAGCGTGGACCCACCCCTTGTATTCTACCCTGGAACATGGGTGAGTATTCAAAACCTGTTCTCAGCACCTCATGCACCTGCGGATTGGTGTAGGTAATCCAACAACTCATCTGGTCCTGTACTGCTGAGGTATCCGTAAAAGAAAATTTGTCGGGATTATCGTCCCCTTTTTGTTCTTCCATCTTGGAGAAGTCAATGGTGCGTTTATCGATTCTCACTGGGGTGCCTGTCTTCAGCTTTTTCACACTCAAGCCAAAATCTTTGAGCTTGTCCGAGAGGTAAAGCGAGTTGCTCTCCCCCATCCTACCGCCTGCAAAATTCACCTCACCGATATGGATTCTTCCGTTCAGAAAGGTTCCGTTTGTCAATATAAGCCGCTGTGCATAGATAGTATTTCCTTGTTGTGTTTTTACCCCCACTACCTTATTCTGGTCAAACAGAATATCTGTAACCGTATCTTGGCGTAATTCCAAATTTTTCTGTTCTTCGAGCACTTGTTTCCAGCAGGCGGAAAAAAGGTACTTGTCGTTTTGAGTTCTGGGACTCCACATGGCAGGTCCTTTTGAGCGATTCAGCATTCTGAACTGGATGGTGGAGCGGTCTGCCACTATTCCGGAGAAACCTCCCAACGCATCAATTTCCTTTACAATTTGTCCCTTGGCAATACCCCCCATAGCCGGATTGCATGACATCTGGGCCACCAATCCCAGGTGCATGGTGATAAGCAAGGTTCTACTTCCCAAGCGTGCCGCCGCCACTGCCGCCTCACAACCAGCGTGACCGGCACCCACCACAATAATATCGAATTTTTCTCCGTTTTCCACGTGGAACAATTTTATAAATATCTGTTTATCTGATTTTTAACTTCTTAAACAAGCTTATTGCAGCCTCTTCCTGACACCTCATTTCAGAGGCTTCTTTTGCTGTCTTATCTTTAAATCCACACAAGTGCAATACCCCATGTGCCACCACTCGCAAAAACTCCTCTAAGGGCAAATTTTGCATTTCGGTGGCATTGTCTCTAACTCGTTGTTCGCTAATATGTATCTCCCCCGCCACTATATTTCCATCACGATAGTCAAATGTTATGATGTCAGTATAAGTATCGTGCTGTAAAAATTGCAAATTTATCTTCAACAATTCATCGTCATTACAAAAGAAATAAGCTATATCACCAGGAGTGAAACCATGCTGGCGAATCAATTCTTTCAACCAAGGTTTTAGGAGTGGTTGTTCACTCTGTAATTCTGATGGTAAATTGTTGAATGTTATCATGTTATATTGATATTTTACTACCCCGCCCTTCGGGCACCCCTTCTAAAAGAAGGGGAATTATATGTTGGAGAACCTCTAAGGAAACCTTTGATGGCACCGCCTCCTTCTCATCCTCACTCGGCATAGCCAAAGCATGCTTTGTCTCTGCACTCACTTATTCGTCAACCCTAAAAGAAAGGGTATTATATGTTGGTTTTGTAAAAACATGTGACCGCACGCTTTACATAATTATTATCTTTTTTCTCGTTACAAAACCTTCATTATCAATTATTTGAATTAAATACAATCCTGCACTGAAGGCGGCAACGGATATTTTTTCTTTGTTAGCGTTTACACTCATTTTTGACCATACCAATCTTCCTTCCTCCGAAAAAATTCTTATTTCCGTCATAGTTCTTGCAGACTGTATATCAACATACTCTGAGGCAGGATTAGGATAAACAGCACAAGGTTTCTCTTCCAATGAAATTATCTCTGTTCCAGGTATTTCAGGTACATCAACAAACCATCTGGCCAAGGAATCAAACACTATCCTTGATGCTGCTGTTTTAATCAAATCGGCCATTTCTTCCTCTATACCCGGATTATAGGCTATATTTCTCGGATTTTTCTGCAATAACACCGAATAAAAAGAACAAGCGGCCGCATACGATCCTGCCAAAGAAGGGTGACTTTCATCAGATGCATACAGTTCAATTTCAGGATTATAATCACGTAGATAATGCCACAAAGCGCCCACAGGACTTACTTCAGCTCCAAAATCTTCTGCCATGGTCATATAGCGCAAATACAATAAACTGTCCATCCCCTCGTATGTACACAAAGGCGGAAAATTAGGACAGTTAAACTGGTCACCATTCTTTCTGCCCCAAGTCATATAAAACACTATTTTCGCTTCCGGATTGTATTGGCGTATCATCTCGCACAATTGCTGGGCATACGGATAGGTTTCCGAATAAAACTGTCCGTCGGGAAATGAGGGTTCCTGACTCTGTCCTTGTAGCACCACATAATCCCATCCCCCTTGCTGAATCAAAGAGGTGGTTGTGGAATTATTCAGGTGATTGTTGAAAGTGCTGCCGCCTGGCAGACTGGAAGAAAACACTATAGTATCCCCTCCAGACTCGGCCATAGAAGCTATCAACTGGGGTAGATTATTGACATACGTATAGCTGTTTCCAATAAACAGAACCCTATACCCTTCACAATGTATAAAAGGAACTATGAGCGACAGTAAAAAAATCAGTATAAATCTTTTCATAGAGACAATTTTGTAAAGTGCTGATTTAAAATTTTTTCTGTCAATGTTTCACGTGGAATATCGAAATACTAATCGATATTGTAAAAATAGTTGTTGACTTTCTCCTTATAATAATAGTTCAAATTAACCGGAACAGTCCTCAACATTTCTTGCTGCGATTGTTTGGTTTTGTCCAAATTCCAGTCTTTCGGCGGATTGGCATTCAGAATGTCTCTGCCCTCCGTTGACTCACGTTTCTTTTCCTCATCCTGTTTACGGTCGGCCTTTTCACTTTCCAACATACGGGTTTCAATATCCTTTTGACGAATCAATGTCTGGTCTGACAAGGTTCTGTTCACCAATTCTTTTTCGGTTTTTTGCATCTCCTCTATAAGTTTGTCCAGCGATGCATCCCCTACTCCATTCTCCGATTTCAGCTGGTTTTGGTAATCCTGCATCATTTTACGGATTGCTTCCTGCTGAGCCGCCATTTTGGCAAATTGTTCGCTCCATTGCTGCTGACCCGATTGTCCTTGCTGTTGTTTGCCTTGCTGTTCCATGGACCGTTTCATGGCCTCCATCTGGCGGTTCAACTGTTGTTGCAACTCTTTGGCACGGGTTTTTTTGCTCTTTCCTTTGCCTCCAGGCTTATTGCATGATCCATTTCCGGCTTTCTTGCATTTCGATTTGCATTCGCTCTGTTTCTGCTTCATTTCCTGCATGGATTCGGCCAACATCAGCGACAAATTATTCATGGAAGTAAGGGCAAATTGCTGGTCCTGGGCAGCCTTTTTGGGATTTCTCGCATCAAATCCAGCATAAACCGACTGGATATAATTGTTTATTTTTGAAACTTCTTTGGTGATGAAAGGTTTGACAGAAAGCTGGCGGCGAGCCAAGGCCAAAAGGGAGTCCTCTATCATCTTCATGTTGTTTTTCACAACGTTTTGCTTGGCTATATGGTTGGTATAGTTGGACGACCGTGGACTTAACCTTTGTGTCATTTTCATCACATCCTCCTGATCAAAGGAAATCTGCACCAAATTATCCAATATCTGACGCAAAACAGCAATGTCTTCTGTGACCTCTTCCAGCTCGCTCTCGTTCATATCCTGCTCCAGTCTGTCGGCCAACTCCTCCATTTTTTCAGAAGCGGATTTTTGACTTCCGCTGGCTTTGGAACGGTTATTCTTGTCCAACTGCTGTTGGGCATCATTCAAATCCTGTTCCAATGCTTGCTGCAACGAATCTGTATTGGACAACTTGTTAGGTTGCTCCAATTCCTTGTTAAGCTCTTTTATTTCTTTCAAATCTTTCTTCAGCTCGTCATAACGCTGTTGTATTTCCTGTTGCTGTTTCTGCAAATTCTCCTTACTGATATCCTTCTTTTGGGTTTGTATCGACAAATTCTTCTCATCCTGGGACAACTGACGGGTTTTATCCAAAAACTCGTTCACCTTCTTCTCCATCTCCAATTCTTTGTACAATTGCAGCTGCTGGTCAAGGGTCTGGTTAATATCCTTCGCATCCATTTTCATCTTGTCGATGGAATTCTGCATCTGGTCTTTGTTCATGTTTTCCATCATCTGCTGTATCTGCTGCAACATGTTCTTCATCTCGTCCGACAATAACTCATCCATACGCTGCTCCAGTTCCTGCTGCTTTTTCAGTATATCCTCAGAATAATTTTTATATTGGTTTTCCAACTGGTTGTTCATACTCTGCTGCTTTTTCATCTCTTGCAGCTGATTTTTCAACTCGTTGAACTTGTTCAGCAATTCCTCCATCTTCTTCTTATCCTGCCAAGAAGGATTATTGGTTTCCTTCAGCTGGCGATTCATTTTCTCTATGTCTTTCATAATCTGAGACGACTCCTTCATCAGATTATCCATATCAGATTTGGCCTGGGTACTTGTCCTGTCAAGCTCTTTATCAATCTCTTCCTGGGTTTTTACCTTATAGTCAAACTGACCTGTCTTTGACATTTTGCTGCCATTAACCCCATCATTGTCATACACCTCGAAATGATAAGCCATGGAATAACCAGGGGACAACTCAAACATAGCAGCCTCAAAAGAATAGTAAAAATCTTGGATTACAGCGTTTTTTTCTATTTGTATGGGCACTTTCACGTTCGACTGGATTACTTGTCCCTTATCGTCAAATTTGGAGTAAACAAAGTATAAATTTGAAAAGCCATAATCATCTTTGATGTTTCCTTTGAAATAATACCTGTCTATAAAAAATGAATCTACCCTACTCTCCACATAAATTTCTGGATATAAATCTTTTATTACAGAAATAGAATGGTTCAATGTATCTTTGGAAGTATAAAATTTGTTTTTATTTACAATGGAATAGTCGAAAGAAGCGTGCACAGTAAGAGCCGCCGCAAAATTGTCATTTTCCGATGACAAATTCATCTCATGATCTTGGTATATAAACTCAATGCTGTCAGTATTTTTGGTATAAAATTGCCAGCTGATTTTAGTTCCTTCCGGTACGGATGCGGTGCCCACATTATCCAACACTTCTTCGTTCTTGTTCAAATAAGACGGGTATTTAAGGTGCATGGAAAAACCAATGGTCACAGGTTTAGGCAATACCTCAATAGTATATGTCTGGCTATTTACTTCATCAGTATATAATTGAAAATCAGTATTTTGTCTTAAATTAGTAAAAGTATAGGAAAATTCAGAATTATTATCCTTCACACATTTGTAATTCTTCTTGTTATATACAATATACAGCTCATTCGGCAATTCCTCCCCTTCTATTTTCATTCTGATGGTAAAGTCATCATTTTGAAAAGTGGTCAATTTTTTGTTCAGCAGCTCTATGGAGTATGGTGCAGGTTTCTCATATTCCTGTGAATAATTTACAATACGCTTGGTTGGTTCTGTAATCACCTCGCTCTTAATGGAAAAAATCAGCACAAAAATAAGAATCGGAATCACAGCCCATTTCAGATAGCGGGTTGTATTTTCAAAACGGATGGCCTTCACAAACGGGAAGGGTTTCAATTGGGCTGTTTTGGTTTGTATGGCGGTTTCCAACAACTCGTAGCTTTTATAGTCCCCTTGTTCCAATTGATCTTGTAATTGCAGCAGATTCAACAATTTATCGTCTATTTCAGGAAAATAGGAACCCACCATTTTGGCTATCTGTTCACGGCTGAGCTGTCGTCCCAAGCCAAAATACTTGAATAAAGGAATCAGCACAAAAAACACCAAAAGCAAGGCAAAGACCGCCAAATACGAGAAAAACAGGACTTTTCTGACTGTTGGTGTAAAATAGGAGAAATATTCCAAAAGCACATAGATAAGGAAGGCTAAAATAGATACAAAAATAAATATCAAAGCCCCTTTATAAAGGATATTCAACTGGTATTTCCTGCCAAAATCCTTTATTTTCTCGACAAGTTCGTTATTATAATTCCGCATTTTTATCTACTTTGGTATTTGTCAGGTTAAAGAAATCATCTTGTTGACTCATGAAATAGTTCAAAAGTTTCTTGTTGTTGTTAAAAAGTTTCCTGACAAAGAAATAACGTCTGATTTTTCCGTTTAGTTTATTTATTTTCAATCTTTTTGTCATATTTTTGCCCAAATCATGCCAGTTATCATCATGATCATTGGCATTTATCAATTCCATTTCCGAATTCAAAAGTTGAGTAAAAGGAATCAGCACCGGGCAAACTTTGTCGCAATTTCCACACAAGGTAGTATTTTCAAAAATATCTGAATTTTTCCTGTTGGTGGCGAAAGCATTTTTTTTCACCAAATCTATGGGAGCATATTTATGATTCACTTTATAAACGGGACATACATTTTTGCATTTTCCACAGTTAATGCAATACAGACTTTCCCTTAATTTGGCGTTATTCATTATTTCCGTTATGCCATTATCATACAGCACGACAGTAACATTCACTTTTTGTGTTGAATACGAATCTCCCTGTTCAAATTGGTAATTATTGCTTATAATCTTGTTGAAAGGTCTGGATATTATTTCTATAGCCTGTTGATTACCATGAATAACATCCCTTTCATACAAAGACAAAATAATTCCAATATCCGAACTTTTCACAATCAAGTTGTTGATATCCAATATAAAAATAACATTTTCAACCTTGTTGAAACAATTTTTACACTTATGATTCAATACTACAACAGAACCAGTGTCAACCAAACCAAAATTGGCATAGGTTATAAGAAAGTCAGCAGATTCTATATTATTTTCCACATCTTCTACAGAGATGGACTTTATAAGATTACTTGAATCAAAAAGTTCATCGGGCACTTGTGGCAAATCGAAACAAACCTTGTTGAAATGAGCCTTCGGTAAACTTTGCCTGATAAAACTTACAAGTTCCTCCTCATTGCTGATCCATTTCACATCAATGCCATTATTGGATATTTTATTCTCAAAAGCCAATAAATTATTATCCATATTCTCAATGTAAGAATAACGGATAAAATTCGCTCTTTTATTGATAGAACCATTCATGATAATAACACTAATGAATATTTATTTTTTCAACTCTTCTCTGGTGTCTTCCTCCTTCAAATTCAGTAGAAAAAAATGTTTCAACCACTTTGAACGCATCTTCTTCAGTTATGAAACGTGCGGGAAGTACCAGTATATTGGCATCGTTGTGCTGGCGTGCCAATGCCGCAATATCCACATTCCAGCATAATGCGGCTCTGACGTTGGCATGTTTGTTGGCTGTCATGCCTATACCATTGCCTGTTCCACAAATCAAAATGCCATATTTGTTTTCACCATTGGATATTTTTTCTGCCAATGGATGCGCAAAATCAGGATAATCAACACTTTCGGAAGAATATGTGCCCATATTTTCCCATTCAAATTCATTGGCAAAATGCCTGATAATACTTTCTTTCAGCTCATAGCCAGCATGATCTGACGCTATAATAATTTTCATATTTTGCAGTTTTATTCTAAACTTGCAAAGTTACACAAATTTCTTGAATAATAAGATGACAAAAATACTTAATTATAGTATGGAAAAAAATCATTTATTTTTTCAAATTTAATACTCTATGACATAATAAATTAACACATAATGTTGAAAATATGTTCAAAACAATAAAAATAATGAACAATTTCACATTTTACATGGGAGAAAAACATAAAAAAGAAAAGTTATCATCATTTTTGAACCATTTATTATTCACTTTTGACCATAATTGTCAACAAAAAAGCACATAAAAATCCAATAAACTTATCAACTAATAACTTTCTTTGCATAATTTTAAACAAAATAGATGAAATTAAGAGACAACAACTTAGCATAAAAAATAATGTTTATAACATGTTCATAAATCAAAATAAGTAAAAAAGCAAGTTTTGAGTCAGAAAAAAATCAACCTTTTCAACATCATTATATCTTTTTATAAATCTTTTTCTTTTTTAAATTTTGAAATGAAAGATATAATCAAAAAACGTTAATTTTGCAGCATGAAAAAAATAATGCTTTTTCTTCTGATAATGTGTGCCTTTTTTCATGTGAACGCGCAGAAAAAAGAGTTTTCAGGCAAAGTGTATGATGGTATAAACTTTTATCCGATAGAAGGTGCCAGCATTTACAATGTTACCAGAAAAAACTTTGTTTTTTCTAATGCAGACGGAAATTTCACCATCGCATGCCAGCTTCATGACACGCTTGTCATTTCCAAATCCATTTATCGCCAATTGATAGTGGTGCTCGATGATAAGTTAATGAGCAAAAAAACAGAAGATTTTCTTTTATATTACAAGGCGATTTTGTTGAAAGAAGTGAATGTAATATCCTTGAATCCCACATACGAAGGCTTTAAAAGAGATTTGGCGAAGATAGAAATACCAGAAATTTATAAAAAAATACCGGGAACGGAAATAACAGAACAGGACAAGGCCAATGCGGAATATGGACAACACCAACCCAATGTATTGAGAAATACGGCAATTGCCCATCCTATATCTTTTTTGTATGAAACTTTCAGCAAAAAGGCAAAAATGAAACGTTTGTATAATGAGATGGTGCAATATGAGGACAGGCTGGATGAACTTCCATTGAAATATAACAAAGAAGTAGTAAAAGACATCACAGGTTTACCAGATGATGAAATCCTTACTTTTATGATGTATTGTCATTTCAGTTATTATGATCTGGTGAGGTGGACGCCTATGCAGATTATAAATGCCATAAAAGACAAATATATCAACTATGAGTACGAAAAATTGAAAAAATAAAAAAAGAAAATGAAGGATTTTTTGCGCAAGAACTTGAATTTATATCATCTGATAGGGATAATTTTGTTTGTGGCACTATCTTTTTTTTATTGGTATCGGGCAGGAAAATACAGTGATAACATGTTGCAAAACAATTTGTTTCTGATGATAATATGGGGAATATTGGTAGGTTATCTGTTGGCTGATTTGGTGAGTAACGCCATGAAAAGAAAGAATAATGAGGAATAAAAATAAAAAGTTGTGGAAGAATAAAAAAAAATGAGTATCTTTGCAATCCTTTAATGTAGAGCATATAATATTAATAATCAAAATAATAAGAAATGAAAAATATCGATTGGAAAAATCTGGGTTTCGGTTATGTAAAGACCGATTACAATGTTCGTTGCTATTTCAGAAACGGTGAATGGGGAAAGTTGGAAATTTCATCCGACGAATATATTCCCATGCACATGGCTGCCTCTTGCCTCCATTATGGCCAGGAAGCATTTGAAGGAATGAAGGCTTTCAGAGGAAAAGACGGTAAAGTGCGTTTGTTCCGTTGGGAAGAAAACTGGAAAAGACTGAACAGCTCAGCCGACACTATCATGTTGGCTCCCATACCTCAGGATTTGTTTTTCCAAGCCATGGAATTGGTCATCAAATTAAATGTTGACTATATTCCTCCTTACGGAACTGAAGGATCTCTGTATCTTCGCCCACTGTTGATTGGTACAGGTGCCACCGTTGGTGTAAAACCGGCCAACGAATATCTGTTTATTGTGTTTGTTACTCCTGTTGGACCTTATTTCAAAGAAGGTTTCAAACCCACCAATATGCAGATTGCTTTGGATTATGACCGTGCCGCTCCACTGGGAACTGGTCATGTTAAAGTTGGTGGCAACTATGCCGCTTCTTTGCGTGCCGGTGAAAGAGCCCATGCTGAAGGTTTCAGCGCATCTATTTTTGCCGATGCCAAAACCAAAACTTATATCGATGAGGCTGGTCCCGCCAACTTCTTTGGTATTAAAGACGGTAAATATGTAACTCCTGATTCAGGTTCTATTTTGCCTTCAATTACCAATAAGAGTTTGACAACTATTGCCGCTGATTTGGGTTTGGTTGTTGAAAGACGTCACATAAAATTAGACGAAATTGGTACCTTTGAAGAAGCAGGTGCTTGCGGTACAGCAGCAGTTATTTCTCCCATCCACATGATCCAAGACCGTGCCACCGGTAAGGAATATGTGATTGCAAAAGACGGTAAACCAGGACCTTGGAGCACCAAAATGCGCGAAATTTTGATGGGTATCCAATACGGAGAAATTGAAGACAAATATGGTTGGTGTACTGTAGTTGACTGCTAATCAAATACTTAACATTATTTAACAAAAATACACAATTAAAAACATTCTGTTATTGGTAATTGAAGTATTTTTGCACACCCTAATAATGAAACAAACAACCAATTAAAAAAAGAAAGAAAATGAAAAAATTATTTGCTATCCTCGCAGTATCTGCATTCGTATTTGCAGCATGTGGTCAAAAAGCTGAAACTGAAGAACCCGTTGTGGAAGAAGCAGTTGTAGAAGAAGCTGTTATCGAAGAACCCGTTGCTGAAGAAGAAGTAGCAGAAGTTGCTGAAGAATGCGCAGAAGCTGCTGCAGAAGAAGTAGTTGCTGAGTAATTATTTCAGTAAGAAAAAGAAAAAGGCACTCACAAGAGTGTCTTTTTTTTTGCAAAAAAATACCTCTTCTTATAGAATCGACGAAGAAGCGAGAGTATAGCCAAAGCTTGCTTTGGCTATGCCGAGCGAAGAGGAGAAGGAGGCGAAGCCTCCAACGGGTGCCCGAAGGGCGGGGTAGTAAAAGAAAAAAGTAAAAAAAAACAGAATTATGGAAATACGATTAATGACCCCTGAAGATTACGACGAAGTATATGCCTTATGGTATGGAACCCAGGGTATGCGTTTGCGCAGCGGTGATGACACAAGAGAAGGTATTACCAAATTTCTCGAGAAAAACCCCACATCCAATTTTGTGGCCGTGGATAACAACGAGATAGTAGGGGTAATTATGTGCGGAATGGACGGCAGAAGAGCCTATATCTATCATACCACTGTAAAAGAGCCGCTTCGCGGCAAAGGAATTGGCAAAGCCCTGCTGAACAAAGTATATGAGGCTATTCGTGCTGCCGGTATCCGAAAAAACGGCTTGTTGGTCATCAA
>CACXXY010000024.1 GCA_902771655.1 uncultured Bacteroidota bacterium
ATAGAAAAATGGCAAGAGTATTAATCATTGGCGCCGGAGGTGTTGGCGCAGTAGTGGCACACAAATGTGCTTCCGTTCCTGAAGTTTTTACCGAAATCATGTTGGCCAGCCGTACCAAGGCCAAATGCGACAAGATTGCCGCTGAAATCGGTGGCAACCGCGTCCAAACCGCCCAAGTCGATGCCGACAACGTGCAGGAAACCATCGAGCTGCTCAACAGCTACAAGCCCGACCTGCTTATCAACGTGGCCCTGCCCTATCAGGACCTTCCATTGATGGACGCATGCTTGGCTACCAAAACCAACTACATGGACACGGCCAACTACGAGCCACGCGACAAAGCCAAGTTTGAATATAGCTGGCAGTGGGCTTACCAAGACCGCTACAAAGAAGCTGGCATCATGGCCCTGCTCGGTTGCGGTTTCGACCCTGGTGTAACAAGCATATATACTGCCTACGCCGCCAAACATTATTTCGACGAAATCCATTATCTGGACATTGTGGACTGCAATGCCGGTGACCATGGCAAAGCATTCGCCACCAACTTCAATCCCGAAATCAACATCCGCGAAATCACCCAGCGCGGCAAATACTGGGAAAACGGCCAGTGGATTGAAATAGACCCCATGTCCATCCACAAATCCGTGGAATATCCCAATATCGGTCCAAAAGACTCTTATCTGCTTTATCATGAAGAGCTTGAATCCTTGGTGCGCAGCTATCCCAGCATCAAGCGTGCCCGTTTCTGGATGACTTTCGGCCAGAAATACCTCACCGTGCTGAACGTGCTGCAGGAAGTGGGCCTTACCAGCATCAAGCCTATCAACTACGAAGGCAAGGAAATTGTGCCATTGCAATTCCTGAAAGCCGTACTGCCAGAGCCGTCTTCACTGGGCGAAGGTTACAAGGGACAGACCTCCATCGGATGCCAAATCAGAGGTATCAAAGATGGTAAGGAACGCACCTACTATGTATGGAACAACTGCGACCACGCCGCTTGCTACAAGGAAATCGGCGCACAAGCTGTTTCCTACACCACCGGCGTTCCCGCCATGCTCTGCGCCAAGATGATCCTCACCGGCCAGTGGAAAGGCCAGGGCGTGTTCAACGTGGAACAATTCGACCCCGATCCATTCATGAAGGAAATCGGCGGCTACGGACTGCCCTGGAACGAACAAATCGACCAGCCCCTGCCCATCGAACAATAGTAAAAAAAAACTTATGACAAAAGACGGACTGTTTTGTCCGTCCAAACACACCGAAAGAAAGGGCGGACCTCCGTGTCCGCCCCTATAAAATATACCCTGATGAATTTCAAACTCCATGCCCCCTTTGCCCCATCTGGCGACCAACCCGATGCCATCAAACAACTGGTGGAAGGTTTGAATCGTGGCGACAAGGCCCAGACCTTGTTGGGTGTAACCGGCTCGGGCAAAACCTTCACCATAGCCAATGTGCTTAACGAGGTGAACCGACCAGCTCTCATCCTCAGCCATAACAAAACCCTGGCCGCACAGCTGTACAGCGAGTTCAAGCAATTCTTTCCTGAGAATGCGGTGGAATATTACGTTTCCTATTACGACTATTATCAACCCGAGGCATACATTCCAACCACCAATACCTATATCGAAAAAGATTTAGCTATCAATCAGGAAATTGACAAATTGCGCATGCACACCACCTCATCATTGCTTTCTGGACGAAGGGATATTGTTGTGGTAGCCTCTGTTTCATGTATTTACGGTATTGGCAACCCTGATGATTTCGCACAAAACGTCATCAACATCCACAAAGGCATGGTAGTTGATCGCGACCAATTGCTTTACGCATTTGTCGCAGGCTTGTATTCCCGCACTGAATTAGGTCTCGAACCTGGAAAATTCAGAGTGAAAGGCGATACAGTAGATATTTTTCCACCATACAATGACACCGCTTTCCGCCTTATTTTCTTTGACGATGAGATAGAAGATATTTTTGAAATCGACCCTGTTTCAGGCGACAAACTCAACAAACTGAGTGTGTTGACCATTTATCCCGCCAGCATTTTTGTGACTTCGCAAGACTCCATGAACAATGCTTTGGCGGAAATCAAATTAGACCTTGAAACCCAGATACAATATCTTCACTCTATTGATAAACATCTGGAAGCCAAACGTTTGGACGACCGTGTAAACTATGACATCGAAATGATGAAGGAATTAGGATACTGCTCTGGCATCGAAAACTATTCCCGCTATTTCGACCGCCGCAAACCTGGCGAACGGCCTTTCTGCATTTTGGACTTCTTCCCTGACGACTTTATTTTGGTGATTGACGAAAGTCATGTCACCGTACCCCAAATCGGGGCCATGTACGGCGGCGACCGCTCCCGAAAAATCAACCTGGTGGATTATGGCTTCCGCTTGCCCGCAGCTTTGGACAACAGACCCTTGAAATTCAATGAGTTTGAATCTCTTATCGGTCAGACCATCTTTGTGAGTGCCACCCCCGCCCAATACGAACTGGACAAATCGGAGGGTGTTATCATTGAACAAATTGTTCGTCCCACGGGCTTGCTTGACCCGCCTATTGAAGTACGTCCTGCTTTACATCAAGTGGATGACCTGCTTGACGAGATAGAGAAGACTGTGGGCCGGAAACAAAGGGTCTTGGTGACCACTCTGACCAAGAAAATGGCTGAGGAACTGAACTTGTACCTCTTGCGTATCGGCATTCGCTCCAAATACATCCATTCGGATGTGGAGACCTTGGAACGAGTAGAGATTCTCAAGGATTTGCGCGCTGGTGCCATTGATGTGCTGGTAGGCGTGAACCTCTTACGTGAGGGTCTCGACCTGCCGGAAGTGGCACTGGTAGCCATAATGGATGCCGACAAAGAAGGCTTTTTGCGTAACGAGCGTTCGCTCACCCAGACCGCAGGCCGCGCCGCCCGCCATGTGGACGGTCGTGTCATCTTTTATGCCGATAAGGTCACCAAATCGATGCAGGCCACCATAGACGAGACTTTGCGCCGTCGAGCCAAACAATTGGCTTACAATGAGAAGCACCATATCATCCCAAAAACTGCCATTAAGTCGGATGCGATACCCAAAGAACTGGAAAACATGCGCTTTGATATTCCCGACCCGATTTTGTACAAGCCTGCCAGCGAGGAAAGTCTGATGGCCGCAGAAAAAAGCATCGACTACAAAATGTACAACATTGAACAGTTGCAGGCACAAGCAAAAAAACTGCGTAAACAGTTGGAAAGTGCCACCAAGGAATTGGATTTCATGTTAGCGGCAAAACTCCGCGACGAGATTCTCGAAATTGAAAAACTTATAACTGAACAAAAGGCATAAAAAAACTCCCCAGGTAGTGGGGAGTTTCGGGCTACGCCCTCAAGGGGAGCTATGCTTCGCATTGGGGGAGTCTCGCTTTGCTCGAGGGGAGATCCGCTTGTTACTTCACCAAATTCTGGAATTCGGTTGTCTTTTTGTATTTCTTGAAATTAGCGTCACGTTTAGCTTTTCTCTTGTACTTGGAATCTTTGTCGATTGCCGCACCCAGGTTCTTGTACAGATTAAACTCATCAGCGGTACGGGCAGCCAAAACTGCTCTCAGATAATATACTTTGGCATCTGTGCTGGTAACGCAGTCCAATGTGGTTTTGGCAGCGGCATAGTCTTTTTTCAGAATCTGTGACAATGCAGTATTATAGTCGCAGGTTGTGTTAGCCAAGGCCTGGGCTGCACCGTCGAAGTCACCATCCATAATTTTGAACATACCATTGTTATATGACTGGTTTACAGGATTAACCGCAGCGTTTTGTGATTCTCTGAACAACTGTTTTGCATCATTCAGGTTGCCAGCAAAGAAAGCTGCGATAGCCTTATTATTCAAGATAATGCCATTATCCGGAGAAATAGCAGCAGCTTTGTTCAACAGATTGTTGGCCTCATCCAAATAGTCCTGATTGGCGGTTGAAAAATAGTCATTCAACTTCAATGCCGCAAGGTTATTGTATGCTCTCCAATCATTTTCATATTTGCTGTCATTCATGATTGCGGAATAGATGTCTGCTTTGGTGGCGTTACTCTTTGCCAAAGAAGCGGCATACAATCTTTCGTTCAAATTCAATTTTTCAGGATTGGTGGTTGCCAGTTTCATGATTTCCTGATCATTATACTGGTTTTTATTATAGACCAAAGAAACTTCGGCACGACGCAAAGGAGGCAGAATCTGGTCGGCTATCTCATTGTAGATATCCGTCATTTCACGGATTCTCTGTTCACGCAAATTGTTGTTGGGCTGTGAACGCACCACATTCAGAATCTTGTTTCTTTCAGGAATATTGGATTTTTCAACAGCGGCTTCAAAACCATCCCAGTCCTCACCTTTGGCATTGTTTTCAAAACTCAGCTCGGGTTTCTGGAAATTCTTGGGATTGATTTTATTGTCTTTGCAATATTGCTTGATATACTTGTCATACTGCTCGTTGAACCACTTTTTACCCTGTTCGAAACGACGCTCTGACAAGCCCTGGTTGTGAGATTCCTCACCTTCGGGAGAAGCCCAACCAGAAATCACAACCTTTTCGATATTGCCACCCTGATACAAGAAATCCACCAGATCCTTGATACCCTGTTTGGCCTCTTTGTTTCTGTTGAGCGGCAGATTCCAGTTTACAGAGGAGCTGTTCACCTCAAAATAGATGTCTGCGGTTTCGCTTTCATACTCGGCCTTGTAGCCATGAGGGCCGAACATGAAATAAGTACCGTTTCCGCTTTCAGTGTCATCAGACAAAGATGGAGTGATGTCCATCAATGCGGAAGTATTGGCGATACCGTCTCCCAACAGACGGTCAGGATCCAATTTCTGGCTTTTCTTTTTGAGAGCGGCATTGGTCACAGCATAAATCTCGCTATCCTGCATATCATCATTATAATCGATCGTGCCGCTTTTGGTAAACTTTCCGCCAGCTTTGTAAGGAATGACGGTGGCGCCATCAACCTTTGCCTTTTCTCCTGCCAATGTGATAGGAGGCAAGGTGCCCAACACTTCTCCTGTAGCGGACTTGATTGTTGGCAAAACTGTTACCACAGCTTTTTTCTTCATGTACTTGGGTGGAACCGTTCCCTTGATTGTGTAATCCACCTTTCCACCTTTGTTTTCCAAATCTGGATTGTCCAAGGTGATGGACACTTCCGGATAACGTTTCACCATTTTTTGCAAGCCACAGCCAAACAACAGCAGGGCCGACAATGTCAACACTAATGCTAAATTCTTATTTTTCATAATGATATTGTGATTAATTGATTTCACTTTTTATCCTGCAAAGTTAATATTTTTTTTGATTCAAACAGATACTTTTATTGTATTCAAGCCATAAAAAATTTTTCTTTATTTTTGTGGTTTCTAATTTACAAACTAAAAAAATTAGTATTTCGTATAAAACAATGAAAAAATTTGGCATACTTGTTTTCGCTATTCTGCTGCTGACCTCATGCAGCGATTTACAATTCCAAAAAATTGAAGGAGGCGCATTGAGCACTTATTACGCCATCACTTACAAAGGCAAGGAAAATCCCTCATTGCAAAAAGGCATCGATTCCATTTTGAATTCCATCAACGAAACTTTTTCCATCTTCAATACCTCTTCTGTTATTTCTAAAATAAATGATAATCAAGAAGTTAGAATTAATAATGACTTTATTGAAGTTTTCCATATAGCCCAACGTATAGGCCAAGAGACCGATGGTGCGTTTGAAATGACCATTGGTCCTCTCGTCAACCTGTGGGGTTTCGGCAAAGACGAACGGAATACGAATATCACCCAAGAAATGATTGATTCTGTATTAACTTTTGTGGGTTATCAGAAAGTTCATTTGGAAGGCACAACAATAACCAAAGACAATACTGATATACAATTGAATTTCAATGCGTTGGCAAAAGGTTACGCTGTAGATAAAGTAGCGGAATACCTGGTTGCGAAAGGGTACAAGGATTGTTTGGTTGATATTGGCGGTGAGATTGTGGCAAAAGGGAAAAAATACCATGATCAAGAGTGGAACATCGGCTTGCAAACACCGACACGCACCCGTGACGGGGAAATGCGATCGGAAGAGACCTTCCATCTGCAAAACAAGGCGGTGGCCACTTCTGGTAACTATCGCAATTATTTCGAGGAAAACGGTCAACGATATACCCATATCATCGACCCGAAAACTGGTCGCCCGGGAAAAAGCAACTTATTGAGTGTCACTGTAATAGCAGACCGATGTGTCGTTGCCGACGCCTATGCCACAGCTTTCATGGTGATGGGGGTGGAAAAGACCAAAACCTTTTTGGCAAAGCACCCCGAATTGACCTGTATTTTTATTACTGACAATCAAGGAAAGTTCAAAACCGAGGTTTTTCAAACTGTTTCCATAAACAATTGAAAACAAATGATTTATTGATTCCACGAAGATTTTTTGCCGTAAAAACAACCTTTGTTCGGATATTTTTTTGTACCTTTGCATTTCTAATTTACGTTGTATGAAAAACGACAGATTATCACAACATAAATTCGGCTATTTCATTGTACTGTTACTTGGTTTTGTAGCAGTCATGGCCATTTGTCTGCCATCTTGTTCCTCTTCCAAAAAATACGGCCAAGTCGAGCACAAACGCTCCTCCTACAGAGATGTGAGAGTAAAACAGCCCAGATGGAACACGACCACTTCCACCTCTACCACCTACTACATCAAAAAACAAAAACCACGCAAGAGATACAATCCGTAATCTCTTCTTTCTCATTAATTATCAATACTTTATATGAAAATAAAATTTCATCTGTTTATACTTTGCACTTTTTTACTTTGCCTTCCCGTTTTGGGATTTGGGCAAAATGATAATTCATTGAACTTCAACACCTACAATGGTGTGCCCTATATGGATGAGGAAATGGTTTTCGACACTATCGGCATCATGATGGACAGTGTTGAAATGAGTTACTACGATAAAATCGACAAAAATGTAGATCCCGTTTTGTTCCTATACCTCAAATGGATGCCAGGCTACGGTTCTTACGAGGATTTCAACATCGCCGCCGTCCACTACATCCATCACACCTCAACAAAGGCAGATACCTTGGTATTAGGCAAATACTGTCATCCCGCCCCCTACAAGATTTTCTCCAAATATGGCATGCGTCGCCGCAGAATGCACCGCGGAGTGGATTTGGCCTATCCGATGGGCACGCCTGTTGTGGCAGCTTTCGACGGCATGGTACGTATTTCCAAACCCAATGCCGGTGGATACGGCCAACTCATTGTCATCCGCCACGACAACAAACTGGAAACCTATTATGGACACCTTTCCCAGCGCTTGGTCAACCCTGGACAAATGGTTCATGCGGGCGACACCATCGCCTTGGGTGGCAGCACCGGACGCTCCACCGGACCACACCTCCATTTCGAAACCCGCTACCTCGGCTATGACTTCAATCCCACCAAAATCATTGATTTCGAAAACTATAAATTGAAAGTTGATACTCTTTATACCAGCGGTTTTGTGGTCTCCTCCAAAGAACTGATTGCCGAGAAAAAAGCTAACGACGCCAAAGCCACAACCGCCACGACAAGCACCGTTTACCACAAAGTGCGGCGGGGCGAAACCCTTGGCTCCATCGCTAAAAAATACCACACCTACGTGTCCACCATCAAACGACTGAATGGCTTGCGTAGCGACTTTATCCGCGAAGGACAAAGATTGCGGGTCAAGTAAACAGTTGACAATTGACAGTTGACAATTGATAATTGACAATTAGAAGTTGGTGGTTAAGATTAGAATACTGTTTTTAAAGTATAGTAAACTTTAATTGAATTGAAAAGTAGATTGTTATTTCGGGAGTTGTCATTGAGATTATTCCTGCTCATACTTTTCAACTTTCAACTTTCAACTTTTTCGCTTTTCGCCCAAAATTCCCTTATCCCCAGTTTTCAACGTAATCAGAACGTCCTTGTGCTGAATGGCAATGACAGCCTCTCTTTGGCATGGGCTGGCGGTATGAACAGCGTGGCGTTCTTCAACTTTGACCTTAACCTCGATGGCATCGACGACTTGCTGGGCTTTGAGAAAAACGGAAACCGACTTCTTCCTTTTGTCCAGCAAAACAATCACTGGCACTACACTCCTGAATACACGAGATTTTTTCCCGAATTACACGATTGGGTCATTCTCAAAGATTATGACAACGATGGTAAAAAGGATATTTTCACATACGGACTGGCTGGTATCCGGGTTTTCAGAAACACCTCGGATGAACAACTCAATTTTCACCAGACCACCGAACAATTGACCTCTTTTTATTATACGGACTACAGCAATATTTACGCCTCTCCTGACGACAACCTTGCTGTTTCAGACATTGACCATGATGGAGATTTGGACATCCTAAACTTCTGGGTATTAGGAAAATATGTTCACTTTCAAAGAAACTATGCCGTGGAAAACAATCTCGCTAACGGCTGGCTGGACTTTCGCCTGGAAGATGAATGCTGGGGCAAATTTTCGGAAGGCACTGACAATAACGAAATCACCTTGCTCAGCTATTGTCAGGACAAAAATGAGGAACCCACCCGCCACGTGGGCTCCACTATGACCATAATGGATTTTAACCATGATGGGCTGGACGATTTGATTTTAGGAGACATAGATTTTGCCCAAGTGATTCTGCTCACTAATGGAGGAACTCAACAGGAAGCCCTGATGATATCGCAAACCACTGATTTCCCGAATGCAGCTAATCCTGTAAATCTGTATTCAATGCCGTTGGTGTCACCTGTTGATTTGAACGCGAACGGACAACAAGAGCTTTTGGTGTCACCTGCCGACCCCTCATTGTCCAAATCGCAAAATACCAATAGTGTATGGCTTTATGAGTACGACAGCTTACTACAGAGCCACTGCCTTACCACCACTTCTTTTCTGCAACAAGACATGATAGACCTTGGTTCGGGATGTTATCCCGTTTTTTATGACTGGAATGGAGACGGGCTGCTCGACCTTTTCGCCGGCAATTACGGTTATTACGACAGCTCTTCCTATATCAACGGATTCCTTAATTCATACTACTCTTCTGCCATTGCCTACTTTGAGAATATCGGAACAAGTGCTGAACCCTCATTTCAACTGGTCGATTCCGATTTCGGCAATATGCGCCAACTGAACAAACAAGCCCTCTATCCCGCATTTGCCGATTTGGACGGTGATGGACAAAGCGAAATGATTTGCGGTTGTATCGATGGGACCCTGATTCTATGGAAAAACAATCAAATCACTGCAAATTTTCTGAATATTGATGTGGGAGATTATGCGACACCTCAACTTTTCGACCTGGACCAAGATGGAAAAATGGATTTGCTAATTGGAAACAGAAGAGGAGTAATTGCTTATTATAGAAACATTTCGACTTTAAACAACATTGACTTTCAACTCGAAAACAGCAGTGTGGGCAATGTGGATGTGAGAGACTACGAGCTTTCCTATTTCGGTTTTTCCACACCCTGTTTTTATCGGCGGAACAATGAAACACGACTGATTTGCGGAAATGAGCAGGGAAAACTGTTTTTTTACGATAATATCGACAATAATCTCAACGGAAGTTTTACATTGCGAAGTCAATATTTAGCAGAAAAAATTGATAATCAGTATTTTAAAATTAAAGAAGGTATCAGAATAGGGGTAGCGATAGCATACCTTGATGGCAACCAATTTCCCGACATGGTTATAGGTAATTTTGCTGGTGGCATGAGCTATTTTGAAGGACTTCCTGAAATACCTGTCAGCATTGAGCCTGCTGATATGACAGCTGACATTCATTGTTATCCCAATCCCGCATCCGACATTATCCATATTGAGACAAAGCACAAAGGGGATATACAAGTACAAGTTTTTGATGCCGCGGGAAGGATAATCCTGGAGAAAAGTTTTAATGATAACCACTTTGAGCTCAATATCAGTCATTTGAACCCTGCTGTTTACCTTTTGAAAATCTTCAACGATACTAAATCATCGGTATTTAAAATTATAAAAAAATAAATTTTTTATCAATATTTGTTTTTGTGTTGAAAATTTTTATATTTTTGCATGCGTTTTCCTACTTCCATGAAGAAGGGTATGGACGGGCAAAAATAATCCATACCCTTTGTTTTGGATATTAAAAAAAATTGTATTTTTGTAGTTTGTTTAACCTTGAAAAAATTTGTTTATGGACAAAGAAAAAATGAATGAAGAAAAGCTGAAAGTGCTGAATTCAACTTTAGAAAAACTGGAAAAGACCTTTGGCAAGGGAGCGATCATGCGTTTGAGCGACACTCCTGTTGAAGATATTGACGTGATACATACTGGTTCACTGACACTTGACCTTGCATTGGGTGTTGGCGGGCTTCCCAAGGGAAGAATCATTGAAATATACGGACCGGAATCTTCTGGTAAGACCACTTTGGCCATCCATGCCATTGCTGAGGCGCAGAAAGAGGGTGGTATTGCCGCATTTATTGACGCCGAGCATGCTTTTGACCGTTCCTATGCCGAAAAATTAGGGGTAAATACCGCCGATTTGTTGGTGTCACAACCCGATAATGGAGAGCAGGCGTTGGAAATCGCCGACAACCTGATTCGTTCGGGAGCCATTGATATCATCGTCATCGACTCCGTAGCAGCCTTGACACCCAAGAGTGAGATTGAAGGTGACATGGGCGACTCGAAGATGGGTTTGCAGGCCCGACTGATGTCGCAGGCGCTCCGCAAACTGACCGCCACCATCAGCAAGACCAGATGCTGCTGCATATTCATCAACCAATTGCGCGAGAAAATTGGCATCATGTTCGGCAATCCGGAAACAACCACTGGTGGTAACGCATTGAAATTCTATGCGTCCGTCCGTCTCGACATCCGCCGCACCTCGCAGTTGAAAGATGGCGACTTGGCTGCCGGCAACCGCGTGAAAGTAAAAGTGGTGAAAAACAAAGTGGCGCCTCCATTCCGCACCGCCGAATTTGACATCCTCTTCGGAGAAGGCATATCCAAGACTGGTGAAATCGTGGACCTTGGCGTTGAATACAACATCATCAAGAAATCAGGTTCGTGGTTCTCTTATAACGACAGTAAATTGGCCCAAGGCCGCGACGCCGTAAAACAAGTACTCAACGATAATCCCGAACTGATGGAGGAACTCGAAGAAAAAATCCGCGAGGCTGTCGCTGAGAAAAAACAATAACATGCTCTCATCACTATGAAACTACATTTTGTCAGACTGATTATTTTCTCCCTGGTATTGTTGCTCGCCGCATGTGGGCATAACAGCAAACAATATGCCAACTTGCCGCCAGAATTGGCCAAATTATGCAAAGCCATCGATAAGCATCCCAAGGATGCCGAACTTCGCTATAGCAGAGCCGTTTATTACTACAACCGCGGCTTTATCGACGAGGCCAAAACGGATATGTTCGAATGCCTGAAACTCGACGACAAAACCTCCAAGTACTATGTGCTGATGTCGGACATCTACTTTGCGGAAAAAGAAACTGACGAGACGGAAGAAATGTTGGAAAGAGCCATCGCCTTAGACCCTAACAACAATGAAGCTCGTCTCAAATTAGCGGAATTATATTTTCATCTCAGGATGTTTCCCGAATGTAATCACACCTTGGATGCAGCTTTGGAACAAGAGAGCTTTAATCCTAAAGCCCACCTAATCAGAGGTTTCTGTCTAAAAGAAATGCAAGACACCGTTGGTGCCATGCGTATGTTTCAACTTTGTATTGACCAAAACCCGGCAGAAATCAGAGCATTTTTGGAATTAGGATACTACTACCAACAAAAACTCGATCCCTTGGCTATCAGTTACTACCAAAATGCCCTGCAAGCCGACCCCAACAATATAGAAATCAATTTCAATCTGGCTAAACTTTTGCAGGATTTGGGAGAAAAAAATCAGTCGGACGAACAAATAGAACAGGCTGTGGAGCAGTACAAAATCGTACTGCAAATCAAGGAAGACCATTTGCCGGCCCTCAACAATTTGGGTTACGTTTATATGGTGGATCAGGACAAATATGACGAGGCACTGGCCTTGTTTGACCGTGCCATTACCGTGGAGCCCAACTGTGTGGAAGCCTATTGTAACCGTGGGGTTTGTTGTGAGTGCACCGGCCGATTAGCCGAAGCACGTGAAGCATACGAGACAGCCCTGAAAATACTGCCAAACTATGACCCCGCCGTTTTAGGTTTGAATCGCTTGGACAAAATGAAATAAAACAAAGACCATGAATAATAATCTGGATCCTAACGCCTCAAGACTCTCCGCTGCCGAAAAAGAATTCGAACGTGCCATTCGGCCAACGGAATTTGCCGATTTCCATGGGCAAGAGCAGGTTATTGACAACATCATCGTCTTTGTCCGTGCCGCCAAAGCCCGTGGGGAAGCCTTGGACCATGTGTTGTTGCACGGCCCTCCAGGACTGGGGAAGACTACCCTCTCGCACATTATCGCCAACGAGATGGGGGTGAACATGAAAATCACCTCCGGTCCTGTCATCGACAAACCTGGTGAACTGGCGGGCCTGTTGACCAATCTGGAGCCCAATGACGTGCTCTTTATTGACGAAATCCACCGTTTATCACCCATCGTAGAGGAATACCTGTACTCTGCCATGGAAGACTATCGCATCGACATCATGATTGACAGCGGCCCCAATGCCCGCAGCGTGCAAATTTCGCTTAACCCCTTCACCTTGGTAGGGGCCACCACACGTTCAGGCTTGCTGACCGCCCCCTTGCGTTCCCGTTTCGGTATCAACTTGCGACTGCAATACTATGATGCGGAAACTTTGTCGAAAATCCTGAAACGCTCCGCAACCATTCTCAATATTCCCATCAAAGACGATGCGGCCTTCGAAATCGCCCGACGTAGCCGTGGCACACCACGTATCGCCAACCTTTTGTTGCGCCGTGTCCGCGACTTTGCCCAAATCAAAGGCGACGGCACCATCACCTACGACATTACCCAAGTGGCACTGGCGGCCTTGAATGTGGATAAGCATGGTTTGGACGAGATGGACAATAAAATCCTCTCTACCATCGTTGAAAAATTTAAAGGGGGACCCGTTGGCATTTCCACCATCGCCACCGCTGTTGGAGAAGACCGGGGTACCCTGGAAGAAGTTTATGAGCCCTTCTTGATTCAGGAAGGTTATCTGATGAGAACGCCAAGAGGACGTGAGGTGACAGATCTGGGGTTCGCCCATCTTGGCAAATTGAGAATTAACGACCAACAACCCACATTATTTTAGACAATCACAGCCAAAAAACGACATTTTATGAAAAAAATCTTTTGTTTTATCAGTATGTTTGCCATCATGGCCTGCGCTTTTTCGCAAAATTATTACAACAATGGCACTACTACCGCTAAAAATAGAGAGCAAAAGGAACAAAAAGAAAAAACGCACAGAACCGACCATTATAATGAACAAGAAGGCCGTAGGGTTGTCTTTGGTGTAACCTTTGGACCCACCCTCAACTGGATGAACTGGAAAAACCATAAAGCTGCCCCTGAAGGTTATGAAAGATCTGTCAAAGGAGGAGTCAGATTAGGTCTTCGCTATGGAGTGAATATGGATATTGACTTGACAAAAAGTAAAAATTACTACGTTTCCACAGGTATTCTGATCGAACATACAGGAGGAAGTCTTTCCTTTTTTGAAAAACTTAATTTGACCAATGAACCCATCTACCGCGATATTGACCGCGGATACAAGAGCATCTATTTCACCATCCCCACTGCCATCACATTAAGGACTCCCAGTTTCAGTCATTTCATCATCTGCGGAAATGTCGGCTTATATCATAGTTTCAATCTGTATTCCAGATACCAATCCCGATTTCAGATTGACCCGGCGGCAAGAGACACAGACAAAGAATCCATCAACTATGTTACCACCGACTGGGCCAAGGACAATGAGGTCGCCCTCTTCAAAGAGTCTGTTTTTGCCGGTATAGGCTTTGAATATGTCATCAAAAGAAACCTTAGAGGCAAGTTACACATCAACTACGCACAATCTCTCAATAACTATTTCTCTAAAAACGCCAAAAACAGCCATAATCCAAAAATACAGGAAAAAGCTGCCATTGGCACAGTGGAAATCCTTTTGGGCTTATATTTTTAGCATTCAACCATGAAAATCATCTGTATTGGCAAAAATTACCTGAAACATATCCAGGAATTGGACCGGCAACGCCCCTCCGAGCCGGTTTTCTTTATGAAACCTGACTCGTCCATCATTATTCGCAACCGTCCCTTTTTCTTGCCAGACTTTTCAGAAGAGATTCATCACGAGGTGGAATTGATATTCCGTATATGTAAAGTTGGGAAGTGCATCCAGCCCAAATTTGCCCATACTTACTACGATGCCATCGGTTTAGGCATTGACTTTACCGCCAGAGACCTGCAACGGAAATGCGTAGCGGAAGGCAATCCTTGGGAAATTGCCAAAGCTTTTGACGGGTCTGCTGTCATCAGCAAATTTGTGGAAAAAGAGCATTTTGGAGACCTCAACAACATGGATTTCCGCTTACTGCTTAACGACCACTGCGTGCAACACGGCAACAGCAAGGACATGTTGTTCTCCATTGACGAGATTATTTGCCATGTGTCGAAATTCATGACCCTGAAAATCGGGGACATCATTTTCACAGGAACCCCTGAAGGTGTAGGGAAAGTGGCCATCAACGACAGATTGCAGGGCTTTATCGGAGAAGAAAAATTTTTAGATTTCAAAATAAAATAAAACACTATGATACCAAGATATTCGCGCCCTGAGATGAGCGCCGTTTGGACAGAAGAAAACAAATTCAACAGCTACCTTAAAGTTGAAATCGAAGCCGCCGCCGCATGGAGCAAGTTAGGTGTGATTCCTGAACATGATGTGGAATTGTTGCGCCAGAACGCCCGCTTCGACATTCAGCGCATTTACGAGATCGAGAAAGAGACCAAACACGACATTGTGGCCTTTACCCGTACCGTAAGCGAAAGCCTCGGAGAAGAGAAAAAATGGGTGCATTACGGCATGACTTCCACCGACGTGGTGGATACCGCCAACGGTTACCTGCTCAAGCAGGCCAATAACATCCTGCGCGAAGACCTGAAACGCATGTCGGCTATCCTGAAAAAACGCGCTTACGAATTCAAGGATACCCCTTGCATTGGCCGTACCCATGGTGTGCACGCCGACATCACTTCCTTAGGTCTCAAGTGGGCCTTATGGTTTGAAGACATGCAACGCAACATGGCCCGTTTTGAAGATGCGGCCGCTGATGTGGAATGCGGAAAAGTAAGCGGTGCCGTAGGCAATTTTGCCAATGCTCCCGCTTTTGTACAGGACTATGTATGCGAACAATTGGGTATCAATTCCGCCAAGATTTCCACCCAGACACTGCAACGCGACCGCCATGCCCATTATATCGCCACTTTGGCATTGATTGGTGCTTGCATCGAGAAAATGGCCACAGAAGTACGCCACTGGCAACGTACGGAATTGCGTGAAGCTGAAGAAAAATTCGGCAAGGGACAGAAAGGCTCTTCGGCCATGCCGCACAAGCGTAATCCCATCAGCAGCGAAAACATGTGCGGCTGCGCACGCGTGCTCCGCGGATACATGATCACCTCCTACGAGGATATCGCCCTATGGCACGAACGCGACATCTCCCACTCCTCTGCCGAACGTATCATCCTGCCCGACGCCACCATCCTGCTCGACTACATGCTCAACCGTTTCAGCGGCATCCTCGAAAATCTCGTCGTTTTCCCTGAAAATATGCTGAAAAACATATACTTAACCCACAAGGTAATCTTTGCACAACGTGTCATGACCACCCTCATCGGCAAGGGTCTGTCACGTGAAAACGCTTACGATCTTGTACAGCCCATCGCCATGACCGCCTGGTTCGATGGTAAGGACTACAAAGAACTGCTCGAACAAAACGAGGAAGTTTGTAAACACCTCAGCAAAGAAGAGTTAGACGGCTGCTTCACCCTTGATTATTACCTCAAAAATGTGGACCTGATCTTCAAACGTGTTTTTGGAGAATAATATATTTTATATCGTAAAATATTATATCACAATATTTTATAAACAAAAACAATTAATCATGAAAAAAATATTCTTTGCCTTGTTAACTACCCTTTTGCTGGCTTCCTGCGGACAGCAAAAGGTTGGCAGTTTCAAAGTCGATAACTTCTCCAACGGCAAAGCAGGGGAAATGCTGTTGGTAATGGATGACAAATACTTTTCTGAAGACCAGGAACAGGAAGTGATAAAATACTTTGAGCAAGCACAACCTGCTATCAATCAGATAGAACCCATGTTCGATGTATTACATTTCCAATCTGCGGATTTCACTTCAAAATTTGTCAGACACCGCAACATTGTCCATTTTGATTTCAGTCCGAAATACAATAACAACATCATCACTTTTGACCGAAACGCATGGTCAAATCCGCAGATATACATCAAAATCAAAGGCAATGATGTGGATTCCTGTCTCAATTTGTTCAGAACCCATGCGGATACTATTCTGGCACTGATGTATGACAATGACCTGAAGCGGGTACAGTACGCATACAAACGTGAACTGGAACCCACCATTCAAAAGACACTGAAAGAGATGTTCGGCATTTCTTTGGCTGTGCCCATGCACTATTTCATTGCCAACCAAACAGATGACTTCTTGTGGTTGCGCTTCAGAACCACCAAAAACGACCGCTTTATCATGGTCTATAAGCAGCCCGCATACGAGCTGAACGAAGCCAATATCATCGCTATGCGAGATACCATCACCAAGCGTCATATTCCCGGTGCCGTTAAGGGAGCATATCCTATCATTACCCAAAAATTCGGCTTCCCTATTGTAACTCCTATACAAATAGGTAGCAAAAAAGGATTGGAAATGAGGGGGTTGTGGGAAAGCGTCGGTGACCACATGGGCGGACCCTTCTACAGCTTCACCTTCCTTTCCGCTGACAAGCAATATTGCATTACTGTCGATGGTTTTGTCTATGCCCCGCAAGAAAACAAACGCAACTATCTCAGAGAAGTTGAGGCTATCGTAAAATCAGTGAAATAAATATTTCATCTTTGCTGTAACGTTTTGTGGCTTTAAAGCGTCTTGTCTGCGTGAAAACTTCGTATGACTATAAAAACCTGATTGATGGCTGTCTGCATAATGACAGAAAATGCCAGCAGGAATTGTACGATACTTTCGCACCCAAGATGCTGGCGGTGTGTATGCGTTATGCGGTCACCCAACATGAAGCAGAAGACATTATGATAGAGGGGTTTATGAAAGTCTTCACACATCTTGGGGAATTCAGACAAACATGTTCTTTGGAATTCTGGATCCGGCAAATCATGGTCAACAAAGCCATTTCTAATTTCCGTGTCAACCAAAAAAGATACCATCATGATGTTATTGACACGGATGTGGAAATAGCTGATGAAACAGCAGATATAGAGACAACACTGACAGGCAGGAAAATCATTGAAATCATACAGCTGATGCCCGATATGCTCAGGTTTGTATTCAACCTAAGAGTGTTTGAAGAGTTCAGCTATAAGGAAATAGGACAAGAATTGGCCATATCAGAAAGCAATGCGAGGGTATATTTTATGAGGGCTAAAAAGTGGATTACAGAAAAAATCAAAGACGAAGACAAAAGTTAAAATGAAAATGAGCAATCTCAAAGACATAGTGGAACAAGTGCAGGAAATTCCTTCTCCCCGTTGTTGGGAGAGCATTGCCTCGCAGCTACCAGCGGCAGGAACCGCCATTGGAGGAGGTGCGGCTGCCACTGCCGCCAAAGGAACCATAGCCGCAGGAAAATTGGCCGCTATCATTGGTTCCGCAGCAGCAGTGGTTACGGTGGTTACAGTGACTACTGTTTCCCTGCTGAAAAACGATTCTGTCACAGAGAACCAACTCACCTCTGACAATTCAACACAAATAATTATAAGCGACAGTATATCAACAGATGATACTGAAACCTTCCTGGTAGAAAGCGAAAGCGCAACACAAAAAACATACCTTAATTCCTCGGCTGCTGACAAACCCTGTGACAAAGCTGATCCCGTTGTTATCAACAGTTCAACTCCTGCCAGCAGCACTGAAACAACCCCTACACCCCCCAATAATATATCTACAACTCCAACAACCTCCACAAACTCTTCAGCAAACCTTGTATCTGCCCCATCTCCAGTCCCCTCAATAAATACACAAAACACTGTGGTACAAAACAATACAGTCAATACCAACTTTCAAACAAGTCAAAGCAATAACATAGCTGAAGAAAATACGGACAAGGCTGAGGAAAACCATCCAGAGACAAATATCAATCCTGAAGATTTTGGCTACTCACGTCCCATTATCATAGAGATTCCCAACGTTTTCACGCCCAATGGTGATGGTGTAAACGAACGTTTTGTCATCAACGGGTTGGACAATTGTGACAAACGGATATTAGTGGTGAAAAACCAAAAAGGCGAAACCGTTTTCCAAAGCAACCATTACGACAACAGCTGGGATGGCGCCAACCTCTCCGATGGCAGCTATTACTACCAATTCATGTATAGCATCAACAATATCAACGAGGTACGAAAAGGTGTGGTGCTGATTCGACGCTAAAGGAGTCCCTTGTTTCCTTTTTTATTCGTTCAAAAGCTGACAACCCTCTTTATTCATTAACCACGCTTTCACCTCATCGGAAACGTATGGAGTGAAGGCGTAATTCCCGTTTTTGCGCGCCCCCTCGTACTGGATAATATTGTTTTCCTTTAGGTACTGCAGTTTTCTTGCCACAGTCCTATACGAGATTTGTGTGTTTTCTGCTATGTCTTTGGCATTGGAAAGGGGGGAATTTTTTATCCTGCTACAAATAGAAATCATATCTTTGTCTTCTGCAATAATTGCGAGAAATTCTTCCAAATTAACAAAATTTAAAGCGCCATTTTTTTCAAACTCGTCATTTAAAGCGCCATTTTCACTTGACAAATCACCTTTTCTTACATTCTCCTGTGTAACGGCTTGTTTTGAAGGAATATGTTCGCACAGATAATCAAAAACCTCATTTTTTTTGTCACCCTTGTACATAATAATGTTGGTTTCTGACGG
>CACXXY010000025.1 GCA_902771655.1 uncultured Bacteroidota bacterium
TTCCAGTATTTCTTGGCATTTTTCCACACGGTCGGCTTCTACATCGCAGAGGCCTTTTATGTCGGTGCCTTCAATTTGTGCAAATCGTTCCACAGCATCGGGACCGCGCATACCCAGACCGATGAAACCTACACGTACCGTCTCCATTGGTGGGGCGGTCAGTTGCAGTACACTGGTCTGTCCAGCTGGTCGCTCCGGCACCTCTGTCTCAATCATTTTTGTTTGCTGTCCTTTGTTACCGCACGATAAACATATTACAAGCATAAATGCAATTGTTGAAAAAACACAAAAGAGTTGTTTCATAATGTTATGGAATTATTTATATTGTAAATATCAATCGTTTTTACATCTTTTTCAGTGTGCAAAAATACAAAAACTCTTCTTTGAATCAACAAAACAAATTAACTGCATTAATAAGAAAATGTCTCATTTCTACAAAGTTCTATACTCTTGACTGCACATAGGAAAGGTTCAATAAGACTAAGGTAAGAATGAGACATTTTGTGTTGTGATTTCAGTTTTTTTTTGTTAGAAAAAAATTAAGAAAAATAAAATTGTAATAATTTTTTTGTATATTTGCAACGTATAATTAACCTGCAAAAACAACACTTTTTGGATATGGGAACTGATTAAATATCAATAATATATGACTGGCAATGCAAAAGAAAATCTTTTGTTTTGGCTTGCAATTTTGAGCGGATTATTCTCTATTGCAAGTTTTTTTGTCGCTTTGAGTTCAGACCAAAGCAGGATTATTATTTTGCTGATTGCCTTCATCGTTTTTCTTGTCGTAATATTATGCTCTGTATGGTTTGCAATTCATAAAATCATTCGCAAGGAATTTGACAAGGAGTACTTAAAGCTTTCGTTTTTCACCAAATATGAATACATCGATAGAACTCATATTGTCTATGATGGTTATCGTCTGATTCAATCAAAACGGGCTTTTCTGCCTAACATTAAATGGGCATTCAAGTGGACAGGAACAAAGCCTCCAGTTGTTAGTTCAACCTTACAAGATTGTGACGGAATAATCATTGAAAATACTTCAAATGATTATGACCATGTTATACTTAAATTCAAGAAGGCTTTGTCGTACAATGAATCGGCTGTGGTTCATTTTCATGCAAACATGGACGATGTGGACAACACCGCACAACCGCATCTTGATGTTAAAATTGAAGAACCTATCAGTGTTGTTGTTTATCGTGTGATATTGGCTTATAAAGACATAAACTTCTCTGAAAAGGCTTTGTTTATGCGTAAGCCAATAAATAGTGGAATTCCGACAGATTATCAGATACTTGAGACCGTTACTTTCAATTCGTATTCAAAGAGTTATGAATATGTTCTTACGAATCCGGAAGTGGGATATTATTACCGCTTGGAATGGGTAAAATAAATCCAAAAAGTGTTTAATTTCAGTCAGCACCAGCGAGTACGAGGGGAGTGTGACGGTGGAGTTGTAAGATATATCATTTGCTAATTAATTAGCACATTAGCACATTGTTAATTAGCACATTAAATTAATTTGCTTATTTGCAAATTATTTTTTGTATCTTTGCACCCTTAACCCTAAAAATAATATTGTCATGAAACTCTTGTTGATCAGTAATTCCACGAATTATAAGGAACAGTATTTGGGCTGGTGCATGCCCTTGATTGCTGAATTTTTGAAAAACGAAAAGAAAAACATCCTTTTCTATCCCGAAAGCTATGACGCTTATACCGAACGTGTTCAAAAGGTTTTCAAAGATTTTGGCTTCAAGGTGACTTCCATCCACAAAGCCAAATGTCCCGTGGAAGCCGTCAACAAGGCTGATGTTATCATGGTAGGTGGCGGCAACACCTTCCATCTGGTTTCAGAGATTCATAAATATAAATTGATTGAGCCGGTTCGCCGCAAAGTGCTGGAAGGTACGCCTTTCTTGGGTTGGAGTGCAGGTTCCAATGTGGCTTGCCCGACTTTGCGCACCACCAACGACATGCCCGTGGTGATGCCAGAGAGTTTCGATTGCTTTGATTTCGTTCCTTTCCAAATCAATCCTCATTACATTGATCCTTATCCGGAAAAAATCAACGACGCTATCCGTCACGGTGGAGAAACGAGACAGGTGAGAGTCGAGGAGTTTTTGGCTGTGAACCAGGAGATTACTGTGGCGGGTTTGCGCGAGGCTACAGCATTATGGGTGGAGAACGACCGCATTACGCTGAAAGGCGAGCGCCCGATGCGTGTGCTGAAATTCGGCAAGAAACCCTGCGAAATCAAACCCGGCAGTACTTTTGACTTTGCCCTAAATCTTCGATAAGACGGGAAGTCGTGCACTACGTGCACTCGGGAAGACGGTTAGACGTGGAGACGGATAGACAGGAAGACGATATCGTATAACCGAGTGAATGAAATGAACGACTTAACGAACGAGCGAAGCGAGTGTCTCCCCGAGCGAACGAAGTGAGCGTCTCCACGCCTTAACGCATAAACAAATAAACAATTCAACAAATAAACACAAAATTATGGTCGATCTTTCAGTAAAATATATGGGCTTTAAATTGCGTAGCCCGCTGATTCTGGGCAGTTGCGCACTGACCAAAGATATTGAGAAACTTAAACAGGCTGAGGAGGCTGGTTTTGGTGCTGTGGTGCTGAAATCCATCTTTGAGGAGGAAATCCGCAATGAGGTGAACGCCGTTGTGGAAGACAATACCGCATTGATGTACCGTCAAGCCTACGATTACATGGTGCAGTATCAGGAGATGGCTTCTTCTTCCAAATATCTGGATTTGATTAAAAATGCTACCGAGAAATTGTCTATTCCGGTGATTGCAAGCGTGAACTGCGCCACTCCTTCCGGCTGGACCAAATATGCCAAAATGATTCAAGATGCTGGTGCCAAGGCATTGGAAATCAATTATTTTATCTTGCCTGCAAGTTTTGAGAACAGTGCTGATTTCTATTACGATTCTTACATGGAGTTGGTGGAGAATCTGAAAAACACCATCACAATTCCTTTTGCCTTGAAGGTTTCCACTTATTTCACCGATATGGCCCATTTCTTACAGAAATTGTCCTACACAGGCATCAGTTCCCTGGTGATTTTCAACCGTTTCCATGCACCGGATATCAATATCGATAAACTGGAATTTTCTTCCACGAATAGCTTGGGTAATGAGTATGAGTTGAGTAACACTTTGCGTTGGACTGGTTTGTTGAGCGGTCATCTGCGTTGCGATTTATCGGCTACAACAGGCGTACACGACAGTAAAGGCTTGATCAAATTGCTGTTAGCAGGTGCCAACAGTGTGCAGGCCGCTTCTGTTTTCTATCAGAAAGGCATTAGTTATGGTTCGACCATGTTGATGGAAATGAAAGACTGGATGGAGAAACATGGCTACAACTCAGTGGATGATTTCCGTGGCCTGATGAGCTACAAAAAAGTTGAAAATCCTGATTCTTATTTCAGAATCCAGTTCATGAAACACATGGCTGGTATCGAGTAATATGAAAAAAAAAACCATTTTTACTATAGTTTCCGCTGCTCTTCTGTTGACAGCGGTGGGGATTTTGTTATGGCATTTTCATAACTCTTCCGCTACTGACAATACGAGAAAACATGATGTCAGCACGTCTGAGGTGCGCAAAGTGGAACGTCAGGTTGATATTCATATCAATAGGTATGAAAAAGACTTGTTCTCGTTAGATACCGCGCGTTTGTCGGAGGAACTTCAACTGCTTTCTTCAGTATATCCTGAATTACTGATAGATAAAAATTCGTGGAAAGACCCTCAAATGTTGTTTCAGTTGAAGGCTTATATCACAGATCCGGTCATTCTGGAAATATATCACGATGTGATGAAAGTATATCCTGATTTGAAAGACGTTGAGACGGAGCTGAATACGGCCATGAGCTATTACTTGAACTATTTTCCCAATGATTCATTGCCTTCTTTCTATTCGTTGGTTCCAGGACTGAATACTGATATGCCTACGGTGTATGGTTATGGAAACGACATTTTCATCCATTTGGACATGTATCTGGGCAAGAATTACAAGTATTATTCTCAAATAGGTATGCCTAATTTTGTGAGCCAACGATGTGAAAAAAAATATTTGGCGGTGGATTGTTTTAGTAAAGCGATGGTATATAGATATTTACCAGAAAAATCCCCGGTATCTTTGTTGGATAATATTATTTACGAGGGTAAGAAAATGTATTTTACAGAGATGATGTTTCCTGATAGGGAAGAAATGGATGTGATAGAATATATGCCAGAAAAGTATGCATGGGCTGTGGAAAACCAGGGTAAAGTTTGGTCTTATATCATCGAAAAGGATTTGTTGTTTTCCAAACAGAACGATGTGATCCGACAATTTGTGGATGACACACCATTTACAAAGCCCTTTACTAACAACTCGCCAGGCAGAATGGGGGTGTTTATCGGGTGGAAAATTATACAAAATTTCATGGAAAATAATCCAGAGGTGAGTCTTCTGGAGTTGATGCAAAATACGGATTCGCAAGCAATCCTAAATAAGTCAGGATACAAACCACGCAATAGATAATTTAATTAATTCTATAATTTAGAAATAAAAATTATCAACAATTTAAAAAATAATATAAATTTATTGTATTTTTGCATTGAATTTTAAAACTAATAGATATGTCTGGAGTAAACAAAGTTATTTTAGTGGGACGTTTGGGCAAGGATCCCGAAGTCCGCACATTTGAAGGCGGTGTCAAGAAAGCCAATTTCACCTTGGCGACATCCGAGTACCGCAGGGACAAGGATAACAACAGGGTTGAGATGACCGAATGGCACAACATTGTATGCTGGCGCAATCTGGCAGAAAATGCTGAAAAGTATTTGGTAAAGGGTAAGATGATTTATGTGGAGGGCAAGCTTCGTACGCGAAGCTGGGATGACAACGGTTCAAAGCGTTATATCACTGAGGTTGAGGCATCCACTTTTACCATGTTAAGCAACAAGTCGGATGAGACAGAGCAGAAAGTGCCCAATATGGCGGCATCAGCTCCCGCACCGGTTCCGCCACAGCCACCAGTGGAAGAAAACTTTCCGCCTGAAACCGATGATCTGCCGTTCTAAAAACAAGTTGCAAGGTTACTAGAAAGATTGAGGATTAAGAGTTGTAAATTTTCCTTTTTTAGGGTTGACGAATGAGTGAGTGCAGAGGCGAAGTTTACTTTGACTATGCCGAGCGAGGAGGAAACGAAGTCGTAAGACTTCAACGGGTGGCCATAGGCCGGGGTAGTAGCATAAACACGTATGCGAAACCCACTATTTTAATTCTTAATCCTCAATCCTTAACTTTCAGTTTTCAACTGTCAGTTTGTATGTAGCCCCGCTGGGAATCGAACCCAAATCTCAGGTTTAGGAAACCTCCGTTCTATCCATTGAACTACAGGGCCTTTTTTGCGGCTGCAAAGTTACTTCATTTTTCTTTATCTTCGACCAAATAAAAAATTTTGTTATCTTTGCCGCCGATTTTCTAAAAAAGGAGTCATTATGTCAAATGAAAAGTTTGCAATTATCGGTGCCGGCCATTTTGGCTCTGCCATTGCTACTGCCCTGTCGGAGAAAGGAGCAGAAGTATTAGTCATTGATTCCGATATCAATGTGGTACAGGATATTTCTGAGGATGTGGCGTATTCCGTATGCATTGATGCCACCAACAAACGTGCCCTCTTGGGAGAGAATATCCAGGAATTTGATGCGGTTATAGTCACTATTGGCAACGATTTTGTGAAACGTCTGCTTTGTGCGGCCAACTTGCTCGACCTTAATGTGAAGCGTATCATCTGCCGCTCCATGGGAGAAAGCCAGCGCATTATCCTCGGCAAAATGGGAATCACGGAATTTTTGTCGCCAGAGGATGAAATTGGTAAGCTTTTTGCCGAAAGACTGATGAACCCCAATATGTTGTCGTACCTGCAATTGCCCGATGAATACAAGATTGCGGAGATTCTGACCCCCCAGCGTTTAGTAGGGTTGACTGTAGGTGACATCAATTTCCGGGATAATCATCACTTGAGCTTGATTACCATCCGTCGTGCGTTTGAGGAGGTAGTGGAAGACAAAATCGGACAGGCGGAGCATATTCTTGGTGTACCTGAAAATACCACTCCCATCAAGGAGAAGGATGTGTTTGTGCTTTTTGGCAAATCTCGTGATATTGAGAACTTTATCAAAATTAATCAATAAAAAAAGATGGCAGAGTTGCAGTTGAAACGGGCTAAGACAAAACTTTATCTGCATATTGCCAACTGGAAACATCCAGTGTTTAGGACAATGCGGATACTGAGTCTGATTGTCTCAATGGTCACCATTGCTGCCATCATCATTTATCATGGTTGTTATCTAAGAGCCTCTGTCATCAGTCTTATCAGAGGTTTAGTTTATTTCAGCTTGGCTTTTTACATTGCAAAGTATTTTGTGCTGATGTTTTATTCGTTGCACAAAATTGAATATGTCAAAAAGTCATGGTTTGAATGTATCATCATAGCGGTACTGCTGTTGCATTTCATCCTGTATTGGTTTTTTGGCTGGGATTTGTTCAATTTCAAGCAGTATGAGAATGCGTATATCTTATGTATTCAGCTATACTTCTTCATTATCATGTTGATAGAGTTGTCGAAGGTGAGCACTTTCATCGGCAAGATGAACCTCAGCCCGCCAGTGCTGCTGATGTCGTCATTTTTCATCCTGATAGTGCTGGGAACCATTCTGCTGGTGTTGCCACGTATGACCACCCATCCCATATCTTTTACCGATGCGCTGTTTACGGCCACCAGTGCCAGTTGTGTCACAGGGCTGACGGTGCTGAGCACAGCGCATGATTTTACTTTACAGGGTCAGGTGGTGATTATGATATTGGTCCAGCTGGGCGGTATGAGTATCTTATCGTTCGCTACTTTCTTCACCACTTTCCTTTCCCGCTCATACGTGGGTTTGCGCTATCAGTACATGGTGAGAGACATGATTTCCGCCAACAAATTGTCGGATTCTTTCAGTCTTTTGAGGCAGATTATCCTGTTCACATTCATTATCGAAGCTTCCGGAGTGCTGATGTTTTACATGTATTGGCGAACCACAGGATTCTTCGATGGTATGGGCACCACATTTTTCTATTCGTTGTTCCATGCGGTGTCGGCATTCAACAATGCGGGTTTCGCGCTCTGGGACTCCAGTTTCAATGACGCTCAGATTGCCAGCAGCTTCTTCCCGCAGACTATCATTATGATACTGGTGTTTTTGGGAGGTATCGGTTTTGTGACCATCAGCGAGTTTTTCAATCCGGCCGTCATTCGTGAAAGAAAAAAATACAAATGGAAACAGCTGTCGCCAGGTACTAAGATTGTTTTATTGACCACTTTTGGTATTATTATTGTGGGTACGCTGTTGTTTTTTGGTTTGGAGTATAATCATTCCTTGGCGGAGAAAAACACCCTGGTAGATAAGATTTTTGCCTGTATGTTCCAAATTATTTCCGGACGTACGGCGGGTTTCAACATCATTGATGTCAACGCCATATCCATCCCCGGAATGATGCTTGTGATGGTCATCATCTTTATTGGAGCCTCTCCTGGTTCAACAGGCGGTGGTATCAAGACCACCACTTTCTTTGTGCTTATTAAGTCGGTAGTGGCCACTATCAAGGGGAAACAACACATCGAATTCGACAAGAAAACCATCCCGTTCAGCTTGGTGGATAAGGCTTATTCCATTGTGGTACTGTCAGTTGGTATTATTTTTGTCTCTGTGTTCTTGCTCACATTGCTGGAGCCGGAAACCAATTTCATCAATATCATATTCGAGTCCATTTCGGCCTTCACCACCTGTGGCTTGTCCACCAATGTGCAGGCGGCCTTTTCTGATCCGGGCAAATGGGTATTGATCGCAAACATGTATATCGGCCGTATCGGTACGCTGACTATCGCCTACGCTTTAGGCCAGCGCAACAAGGAGTCGCGCCACACCTATCCCGAGACGTATTTTATGATAGGATAGGAAGGTTAATCCCCCTCGTAATATCCGAAGCGCTTCATTAGAAGGTCGCTGTTGCGCCAGTCTTTCAGCACCTTGACAGAAATGTCCAAATAGACATGTTTGCCCAAGAACTCCTCGATAGCGGTGCGGGCTTCCATACCCAGTCGCTTGATGGCGCTGCCCTTGCTGCCAATGATGATGGCTTTCTGCGTCTCACGCTCCACATAAAGCATGGCCCCGATGCGGATGAGATCTTCTTCTTCCTTAAAACTCTCGATGACAACCTCAACACTGTAAGGGATTTCTTTCTTATACAGCAGCAATAATTTTTCGCGAATGATTTCAGATACAAAAAAGCGGGTGGGGCGGTCGGTCAGCTCGTCTTTTGGGAAATAAGCTGGCGATATAGGCAGGTTGGCTTTTATTTTTTCAATTAACTCGGGAATATTTTTGTCGTCACGGGCGGATATTTCCACTGTGTCGGCTTTGGGAAGCAGTTGCTGCCAGTGTAGTTTAGTGGCTTCCACCTGCTCTGTTGTGGCTTTGTCTATCTTGTTGACAACCAATATAATGGGTAGTTCCATCGCGTTGAGTTTGTCAATAATTTCCTGATTGTAATGGGATTCGCCGCATTCCACTAAATACAGGATCACATCGGCGTCTTTTAGCGACTCAGTCACAAAACGCATCATCATTTCCTGCATTTTATAGGCGGGCGTAAGGATTCCAGGCAGGTCGGAATAGACAATCTGGAAGTCGTCGCCGTTGACAATGCCTTTGATGCGGTGCCGGGTGGTTTGAGCTTTGGCGGTGATGATGGACAAGCTTTCGCCCACTAAACGGTTCATCAGGGTACTTTTGCCCACATTGGGGTTACCGATGAGGTTGACAAATCCTGCGCGATGTGTGGTATTTTCCATGCTTAAATGGCTGTTAATCGTTGTTGGGTGAATAAGTTTTCAGCTGGGGAATGTTGCCCTCCGGAAATTCCAGATAGCTGTCGTGTGTAATCCAATCCCCTGTGTTAAAATAAATGGCTTTGTCGCCAATATTTTTCTCTATGACCAAATGCCTATGGCCATAAATGAAATAGTCAATATCTTCATTTTGTACAATCTCTTGACAATATTGAACGATAAACTCCTTGTCATCGCCCATATAATGTTCCTCCTCGGTAGAGGTCATTGCCCGACTTTTGCGGGAAAAGAAGCGGGCGATGGCAAAACTGTGGCGCGGATGCAAGCAACTGTATAGTTTGCGGTTGGGACGAAATGCGAATACTGCCTTGATGAATTTGTAACCGTGGTCTTTGGGTCCCAATCCGTCACCATGTCCCACCAAACATTTTTTGCCATTGATGACAAAAGCCTGTTGTTGCTTGAATACAATAGCCCCAAATTCAGAGCTGAAGTAGTCTTGCACCCACATGTCATGGTTGCCAGTGAAGTAATAGAGGATGATGCCTTTTTCGTGGAGCTCATGCAGTTTGGCAAAGAGCAGGAAGTAACCACGGGGCACCACGTCCTTGTATTCAAACCAGAAGTCGAAAATGTCACCCAAGAGAAACAAGTGAGTGCATCGGTTTTTGATTTGGTCGAGCCAGTCGATGATTTTCCGTTCGCGTCGGTCGCTTTCCGCACGGTTCGGCGCTCCGAGATGAAAATCGGAGGCGAAAAACACGTTGCCGTTGATGGTTATGGGTTGTTGGAAAGCGCTGGTCATGATGGTATAGCTATAAAAATGCAAAAATACGAAAATTAATTGGCAAATTAGCAAATTTGTTAATTAGCGAATGTGCAAATATGCCAATTACTTATAAATGCCGTTAATCCATAAATGATTCGAATACTGATATGAACTTGTGATAATCGGTGAAATTCCGTATCTTTGCGGCATGATTTTTGAAGATTCTCTTTTTGTTGAAAATACAGACTCTACGAACAAATTATTGAAAGAGTTGTTGGCTGAAAATGCTGGGCTGCCCGACTATTTTTGCGTGGCTGCCGCTTTCCAGTCTGCCGGAAGAGGCCAAGGCAGTAACCGTTGGCAGAGCGACAAAGGACAGAATGTTTTGGCCAGCCTGTTGTTCAAACCCGCATACCCACCAGCAAGGCAATTTGTTCTGAACCAGTGTTTTGCATTGTCAGTGCGGGCTATGTTGGCACAGTATGTGGATGAGGTGAAAATCAAATGGCCTAACGATATTTATGTGGGTTGGAAGAAAATTGCAGGTATCCTTATCGAGCATAATATCCAGGCAGATTGTATTAAAAATACAGTCGCGGGTGTCGGTATCAATATTAACCAAACTGATTTTGATAAGGATATTCCCAACCCCACTTCGCTTAAGTTGTTGACAAATAGAGAATTTGATGTCCAATCAATGCTTGGGGAGTTGCTTGGTTTTTGTCGTCAGTATCATTGTTCCAGTCAGACTGATTATCAAGGAATTTACCAGGAGTATTTAGATCATCTGTTTTTATATCAAGAATTTGCGGAATATATGATAGGTGAAAAAAAACTTGAGGCAAAAATTACGGGAACGGATGTTTATGGTCGTTTGTTGATGACCGATAAAGAAGGAAATAATTATTGTTGTGGAATGAAAGAGGTTCGTTTATGTCTGAAATAGAATTGTTGGCGCCAGCGAAAAATATAGAATGTGCCATGGCTGCCATTACTCATGGGGCCGATGCGGTATATATCGGTGGACCGAGTTTCGGGGCACGTGCAGCAGCAGGCAACAGCTTCGAGGATTTGGAGCAGTTGGTCCGTTTTGCCCACCCGTATCATGCCAAGGTGATGGTAACTTTGAACACCATATTGACAGACAGGGAGTTGGAAGAGGCAGAGCAGCAGGTTAAACGGTATTACAGCATGGGTATTGATGCGTTGATAGTGCAGGATATGGGTTTGTTGAAGTTGGACTTGCCGCCTATCGCCTTGCACGCCAGCACGCAAATGGATAATCGAACACCGGAAAAGGTAAAGTTTCTGCAAAACGCAGGTTTCCAACGAGTAGTTCTGGCCCGTGAGTTGTCACTCCAGCAGATTCGTCAAATCCGTGAACAGTGCGAGGTGGAGCTGGAAGCCTTTGTGCACGGGGCTCTTTGCGTTAGCTATAGCGGCCGTTGCTACATGAGCTATGCCGCATGTGGCCGTAGTGCCAATCGCGGCGAATGCGCCCAGTTCTGCCGCTTGCCCTACACACTGGTCGATGCTGATGGTAATACTATTGTCCGCGACCGCCATCTACTGTCGCTGAAGGACATGGACCGCTCAGACTGGCTGCTCCCGATGATGCAGGCTGGCATCATGTCATTCAAAATCGAAGGCCGCTTGAAGGATGTTTCATACGTGAAAAATATCACAGCATATTATCGTCGCCGTATAGATGCTATTTTGGAAGGACATCAGGAATACAAAGCGGCCTCCATGGGCAAGACCACTTTGTTTTTCGAGCCGGATCCCGAAAAGACCTTTCATCGGGATAAAACACCTTATTTCATCAATGGGGAAAGGACGGAGATGGTGCAGCTGGCGACCCCGAAATCCACGGGGACTTTTGTGGGAACAGTACAGTCGGTAAGCCATAACTCATTGACATATAGTGGAGAAAAAGAACTGCATAACGGCGATGGCCTGTGTTTTGTCGATGCTCAAGGAAAATTTGACGGTTTTCGGGTCAACAAGGTGGAAGACCGGAAGGTGTTTTGGAATGAGCCAGTGGAGGGACTTTCGGTGGGTGACAAATTGTATCGCAATTATGACATCCAGTTTGAAAAAATGCTGGCAGGCAAGAGTGCGGAGCGGCGTATAGCTGTGGATTTCAAATTGTTGGAAAAAGAAGGGCAGCTGGTGTTGCAGGCTACCGACGAAGCTGGCACAACTATGGATTTGCCCATCCGGGAAGACAGACAAGTTGCAGACAAGCCTGAACAGGCGCTGCAGAATTTGCAAACGCAGCTGTCAAAATTGGGCAATACCTGTTATCAGGCCAGAAATATTGAGGTGGAAACCTGTCAGGTGTATTTCTTTCCGAATTCGGTCATTGCCGGATGGCGGCGGCAGATTGTGGAAATGTTGGAACAAGAATCGTTAAAAATGGTGTCGCATACGAAGGTGGAGACGCATGGCCGTGCGTCTCTGCAGAAATTACCATTGTCGCAATTGCCTGAGGCCGTCAATGTGATGAACGCCAAAGCCAAGGGATTTTATCAAGAACTGGGTTTTGAACGGATAGAAGATGCCTACGAGAAAATTGAAACGCCCATTGTAGCGACGCACGGCCGTGCGTCTTTACAAAATCCGGTATTGATGACCTGCAAATACTGTATCCGTCATGCATTGGGTGCCTGCCCGAAAGAATCAAAAGGGAATAAAAATTGTGGTCATGTAGAGATGTGCCAAGGTGTGTCTTTACAGAATGAACCTTTGTATCTGAAAACAGGCCGTCATACCTTCCAATTGTCCTTCGATTGTGCAAAATGCGAGATGAAAATTTCAATGCCGCAGAAAGAATGGTAATAGAGGTGTCAAAACGAATTGTCCACAACACTTTGTGGAAAGCGGAAAATCAGAATGTTGAAAAAAATTATCAATCAATGATTTTGTATTAAAAAAATTTGTATTTTTGCAACCCCAAAATTGAAAAGCGAAAAATAAAGCGTTAGGGATTTAATATCAATCGAATACAATAACATAAAATAAAGGAAAAATGTCACGAGTTTGTCAAATCACAGGAAAAAAAGCGATTACCGGAAATAATGTTTCGCACTCCAATATCAAGACGAAAAGAAAATTCCGTCCCAATTTGCACACCAAAAAATTCTTTGTTCCCGAATTGGACGAATATGTGGTGCTGAAAGTTTCCGCTAAGGGTATGCGCGACATCAACAAAAAAGGCATTTGGAACTGCATCGTTGAAGCCAGCGAAAAAGGTATCCTCAAATAATGTCTTTTTAACATTGAAACAGAGAAAATGCTGCACATTTTTGTGTGGCATTTTTTTGTATTTTTGCATTGTAAAAACATTGTGGAGAAGCACGTTTTGCATCTTTACAAAACAATAAAAATACCATAGAATCGTTTCATAAAGCGTCTTTACAAAAACATTATCGATTGGCACAGTTTCGTAGATTATTGCTGGTAATTTTGCTTTTGGGTATCAGTTCGCTGTTTGCCCAAAATGCTGTTTTTGTGGGCATTGTAACCGATGAGTACGAGCAGCCTATCGACAATGTGGTGGTGACGGTGGAAGGGACCGATCTGTCCACTGTATCTTCTGAGACTGGTACTTTCGAACTGAAGCTGCCAGCGGAAAAAGCATTGCGCGTTCATCTGCAACATTTGTCTTTTCAGGATACAACGTTGACGGTTTTTCTCAAGAAAAATCAGCGAGAAAGACGCATGATTATTTTGCTGTCAACAGGTGAGCAGCTTGATATGGTGGATGTAAGAGGCCGTGGAGATGACGGCTTTACCCGTGTTGACCCCAATCTGACTTTCAAATTGCCTTCCCCATCCGGTGGCGTGGAGGCTCTGATAAAAATGCTGCCAGGCATCTCCTCCACGAATGAGCTAAGTTCCCAGTACAATGTGCGTGGTGGCAATTATGATGAAAACTTGGTCTTTGTCAATGATATTCAGATTTATCGTCCTTTCCTGATTCGTAGTGGTCAACAGGAGGGTCTCAGTTTTGTTAACTCCGATCTGACAGCAGGAATCAAATTCTCCGCCGGAGGTTTCGAGGCCAAATATGGCGACCGTATGTCCTCCGTACTGGATGTGGAATACAAGAAACCCACCAAATTGGGTGGTTCGTTGTCTGCCAGTTTGTTGGGTTGTTCGGGCCATATAGAAGGCAGTGTAAAAGACAAGTTTACCTTTCTGGCAGGTGTGCGCTTCAAGTCCAATGCCTATCTTTTCAAAACTATGGACACAAAAGGTGATTACAAACCTTGGTTTTTGGATGCGCAGTTGTTGATGACATACAAGCCTATCAAAAAATTGGAAATCAGTCTGTTGGGTAACTTTGCCGTCAACAGGTACCTCTTTGTTCCTTCCGACAGGACTGCCGTGTTCGGTAGCTTGTCGTCCACCTTGTCACGCTATACCGTTTATTATACAGGACAAGAGGTTGATAAGTACGAGAATTATTTGGGAGCACTGACTTTCAAATATTTGGCTGATGAGGACAATACCTACAAGTTTATTCTTTCATCCTATTATGCGCGTGAGGCTGAGACTTTTGATATTCGGGGCGAGTATGCCCTGAAAGATATAGAGGTGGATTTGGGCAGCCAGACGGATGATATTTCACATGAGTTGACGGAAAGAGGTGTGGGTACTTTTATGCGCCATGCCCGTAATTATATCAATTCCCTGATTTCCGCAGTGGATGTCCGTGGAACGCATAAGTTGCCCAAACAGAATACGTTGAGCTGGGGTGCAAAAGTTCAGAATGAAATTATCGATGATCAGCTGAGCGAGTGGAATTTCACGGATTCCGCCGGCTATATTCTGCCAGTGATGCCTACGATACCTGGCGATGCAGTACCCTTCACCGACGCCTCCCGAGTGTTGAATATCAACCACTACATCTATGCTAAATATAAGCCACTGAGCACTTTCCGTCTTACCGGTTTTGTGCAGGATTCATGGAGTTTTGGCAAAGAAAATGGAACCTCCTTCATCCTGAATGGTGGTGTACGTTTTCATTATTGGACTTTCAACAACGAGTTTACCGCCTCCCCCCGTCTGTCCTTGGTCATCAAACCCAATTGGAAGAGAGATTGGGAATTCCGTATCAAGACAGGCTTGTATTTCCAGCCGCCTTTCTATCGTGAGATGCGTGACGCACTGGGTGTGCGCCATCCCGAAACCAAGTCGCAGCAGTCGTATCAGATCATTTTCGCCTCTGAATATAATTTCTTGCTGTGGCGCCGGCCTTTCAAATTCACAGGCGAGTGCTATTTCAAATGGCTCAACAATCTGATTTCCTATACCACCAATAATATGCAGATTACCTATAGCGGTATCAACGACGCTGTCGGTTATGCCACGGGTATCGACCTGAAATTGAGTGGCGAGTTTATCAAAGGTCTGGAATCATGGATTTCTTTGTCATTGATGAAAACCAAGGAAAAACTAGTTCGTGATGCTGAAGGTAACAAGCTTACGGGTACCAAGTTTGTCCGCCGTCCCACCGATCAGGTGTTCAATATCAACATTTTCTTCCAGGATCATTTTCCGACCTTGCCACAGTTCCGTGTCCATCTGAATTTCGTTTTCGGCAGCGGTCTGCCCTATTGGATGCCAGGAACCGTTCATCAGCAAAACAACAGTACAAAAGGTCCTTGGTACCGCCGTGTTGACCTGGGCTTTTCCTACATGTTCTTGGAACAGAGCCGTGACAGACTGAAGCATAAAAGCAAGTTTTTGCGGGCTATCAACAACTGCGGTATCTATCTGGAAGTCTTTAACTTGCTGAATACCGCCAACGTGTCTTCCTACGACTGGATCAAGAATACGGACAATACTTATTCCAGAGTTCCTAATTATTTGACATCTAGATTGATAAATGTCAAATTAGCCATTGATTTCTAAACTTTGAACAGATGAAGAGGACTTCGAAAATATTGCCTTTGCTGCTTTTGATAGTCTTGCTGTTCAGTATGGTTGTGGCCCTGTCCATCGGGGTGGTGCGTATCCCCATGGACACGATTTGGCAGCTGGCAAAGGCCCAGTTTGGTCACGTGGATACATCGGGTGTGCCTGCATCTTACGGTATCACGCTGTTTCAGTTGAGGTTGCCGCGAATAGTGATGAGTGTGATTGTCGGGGCGGCGTTGGCGGCCTGTGGTTGTGTGTTCCAGTCCATTTTCCGTAACCCGATTTGTGACCCCTACGTGCTGGGTATCTCGTCGGGCAGCTCGCTGGGTGGTGCCATCAGCTTTATCTTGGGCTGGGATGTCTTTTATTTCGGGGTGACCATCCCTGCTCTGATTACCGGTTTGCTTACACTTTTTGTTATTCTGGGTATCAGCAAGATGAGCCGCCGACGTAGCATCGAAACCCTGCTATTGGTGGGAATCGCTATCAACTTCCTGATATCTGCCGTTATCACCCTGTTGGTGGTGATGCACCAGCGTGAGATGCACAAGATTTATTTTTGGACAATGGGATCGCTGGCGTCGATTTCCTGGTCGGAAGTGCTGATGATGACTGTGATGACCATCATCTGCGTCATCCCTTTCTTTTTCTATTCCAAAGATTTGAATATCATGCAGATGGGTGAGGATGTGGCCAAAAACTTAGGGGTCAACACCAAGAGGGTGGCATACATCACTCTGATTTTTTCGTCTTTGCTCATTGCCACAGCGGTGTCCTGTTGCGGGGTTATCGGTTTTATAGGACTGATTATTCCTCATGTGTCGCGAATGCTGTTTGGCAATAATATGCGTTCTATGTTCACGTATTCACTGATTCTGGGCGCTTTCTTCCTGCTGATTGCCGACACACTGGCCCGTATCTTAGCCATACCCGCGGAGTTGCCGGTGGGAAGTATCACGGCCTTGGCCGGTGCACCGTATTTCCTCTTTTTGTTGTTACGTCAAAAGAAAGTGTAAGATGATAGAAATCAGCAATATATCTTCTGGCTATGAGGGGAAACGGGTTCTCCGGAATTTCTCTGTCACCTTCGAAAAATCCGCTTTTTGTGCGGTGATGGGGCCCAATGGCTCCGGCAAGAGCACTCTGCTGCGCTCGATTGCGGGACTCCAGTTGCTGGAGGAGGGAGATATTCGCATTGATGGACTTTCGTTGAGCCAGTACAAGCCTTTGGAGCTGGCCCGCAAGATTGCTTTTGTGCCTCAGCGTGAGGATGTGGTCTTCGACTTCTCGGTGTTTGAGGTGGTGATGATGGGTCGTAATCCTTATCAGAACCGCTGGGAGTTTTCTACTCCTGAAGATGAAAAGCTGGTGGAGAGAGTGCTAGAGATGACAAATCTTAAACATTTGAAGGATAGAATGTTAGGACAGTTGAGTGGGGGAGAGCTTCGCCGTGCCATGATTGCCCGTGCCATTGCCCAGCAAACGCCCATCATCATGCTCGATGAGCCTTTGGCCAATCTGGATGTGGTGCATCAGTTCGAAATTATGGATATTTTGGCTGAACTGAATCAACGACAGCAGGTTACCATTATCATTGTGCTACATGACTTCCCCTACGCCTTGCAGTATGCCCAGGAGGTTTTGCTGATGAAAGAAGGTGAAATCCAGCACTTTGGTCCCACTTCCGAAGTCCTTACCCCGGAAAATGTCCAAAACTGCTTTGGTTTAGGCAGTCGCTACGAGTATAGTTCTGACGGGATTGTCAGAAAACGGGGATAGGCAAGTGGAATTATTGTTATCTTTGCACCCCAATTTCGAAATAGATTAATATTGAAATGAATATTTAGCCTATGAAAAAAATCTCTATTCTCTTTTCTATCGCTTTGCTCTTTGGTTTTATGCAGCTGCTTTCTGCTGCTACCATTAATGAAACCACCGCACGCCAGACCGCGGCTTCTTTTTTGAACGCGCAGCGGAATATGCGAAATAGAACGGTCTTGCCAGAGCAGATGGACCGTATCAGTTTGAACTACAACCACTTGTTTGCATTTAATTTACAGGGTGGCGGTTTTGTCATTGTGAGCGACGACGACCGCATCAGGCCTGTGCTGGCCTATTCGCCGACAGGTAGGTTGAATCCTGATGATATGCCGGAGGCACTTCAGTATCAATTGCAAATATATGATAATCAATTATATGAAATATCTAAAGGAGTAGCTGTACCTACCTATATTCCTCGCCGAAACACACAAACTGTAGCCCCTCTTCTCACTACTACATGGAACCAATATACTTCAGGAGGACAAGCTTACAATGCTTTATGTCCTGTTGATACACTGCTTAGTCAGTATGGAGGTCATCCAACGGCCGGCTGTGTGGCTCTGGCGTTGGCGCAGGTAATGCGTTATTGGCAATGGCCAGTCCACGGTATTGGCTCAAACTGCTATAGTTATAATGGCACACACGCCTGCTGGCACTACGATACCCTGTGCGCTGATTTTGGCTCCACCTACTACGATTGGCAGAACATGCCCAACCGCTTGTACGACACCAGTGCCATTGAGGAACGCTTGGCTGTCGCCACGCTGGTTTATCACTGCGGTGTGGCAATGAATATGAATTATAATTCTGACTGTCAGGGAAGTAGCGGTAGCAATGCCAATCATCAGTGCTATGCGGCCCTGCGCCACTTTGGTTATTCGCAGGATGCTATAGTGGAGAGCCGTTCCAATTATTCCGATGAAGTCTGGATCAACAAGCTGGAAATGGAATTGGACATGAACCGTCCTGTTTTATACACAGGTCAGTCTCTGTATAATCCCGAAGAGGGCACGTTTGGTGGCGGACATGCTTTTGTTTTAGATGGTTATGACGAGGATGATCTTTTCCATGTCAACTGGGGCTGGGGCGGTAGCTGCGATGGCTATTTCGCCATCAATGCACTGATACCGGTTTACTATTACAATTTCTCCCACTCGGAAGATGCTGTTTTCAATTTCCACCCTGGTGATATGTCACAGGCACCAGCTTTCGTTGAATTGCTGCACGATGTCACAGTGGATACAGACCGGGTTCAAATGAATGAGCTGATCCATGGTCAGAATGAATTGGTCAATGTGGGAGAAACTACCGCGGATTTGTTCGTGGCCCAAGCGGCTTATACCAACACGGATTTCAGTTTCGTGAAATGGTTGGATGTGCAGCACGTTACAGTACCTGGAGGAGATACACTTCACTATAATTTCAGTGCTCCTGCCGATTTGCCTGTGGGCAGTTATTATGTGGTAATGTTCCAAAGTAATGATTCTATTGATATCCAGTCCACATCTACCCAAGGGGCGATGGAATTTCTGACCAACAAAATGACTCAGTATGATTTTTGGGTGGTCGATAGCAACCGATCCGATTTGTATAACCTTGCGATTTTTGTGCGTTTCGCCGATGATGAGGAAATAGACCATTCTTTCCAGGATATTGACGACATGTTCAACAAGGAAGATTCCGGTTACTACAGCGTGTATAATTATTACAAAGAATCTACTTACGATAAAATCCATTTTCACACAGTGTATGCTAACCAGATTTATGGTGGACAGATTGTTTCCTATACCACACAGCACCCTCGAGCCTATTATCAACCTTACAGTCCCACTAATCCCATTGGTTATCAGGGTGAATTACCCTTTATTGGCATCTCCATGCGCGAGGCAGAGTTGATTGCGGAGATTCTGCATGCGGTGGATTCCAGGGGATTGGTAGATACATACACAATGTTGGACGGTGATGGCGATGGCAATATCGACAATATCAGTTTTATCGTGAAAGGCGGAGTGGGCGAGTGGGCTTCTTTGTTATGGCCGCACATGGAGTTCTTCCCGCAGGATTCCATTGATTTTCCAGTGATGGTGAATGGTATGAAACCATACGCTTTCAATTTTGAGTTTGAAGGTGCTCCTACGTACTTCACAGCAATTACTTTCTGTCATGAAATGGGACACTCCATGAACTTGCCCGATTTATATCATTACAAACATTACAGCAATGTTTCCCCAGCAGGAGCGTGGGATTTGATGTGTTCCACCAATAGCTATCAGCAGATTAGCACTATGCTGAAATCCAAATATTTACATGTGGCCGAAGAGCCGATAAAGATTACAGAAGATGGTACTTATACTTTGTTGAGCAATGCCTCCAGTCCCTCGCAAAATTGCTATTATATCAAGTCGGCCATCGACAGCACACAGTGGTTTACCTTCGAGTATCGTAACCAAGCCGATGTGTATGATTCCCATATTCCCGGAACAGGCATGTTGATAGGTCGTTGGAACGATACGGTTCCAATCACTTACGAAGGCATGTTTGCCAACGCTTTCTTCGACTTTTATAATCATGCACACCAATACTGGATTTTCCGCCCCGGCAGCAGCTGTGACACCGTTAATGGTAATCCCAACCAGGCTCATTTCAGCTTTGCCTCCGGACGTACCTCTTTCGGTCCAACTACCGATCCGCATCCGTATTTGACCAACGGCACCCCCGAACTTAGTTTTGAAATAACTGATATTCAGGAAGCTGGCGATTATCTGACTTTCCATGTGCATTTCCTGACAGATGAGGTTGCGGATGTGCAGGCGGAAAAGTTCTCAATATATCCTAATCCAGCGGTGCATCAGGTGAATGTGTCGGGAGAAAATATGGTGAGTGTTGAGTTGTATAATGCTTTAGGTCAGTTGATTCGTACTGAAAAGGCTACCACAAGCAATTTTTGTACTATGCCTTTGAACAGCCTTTCTTCAGGTGTATATATGCTGAAGATTGTTTCGGATGATGGTAGCACCTCGGTACAGAAGTTTGTAAAGAAGTGATTTTTTTCGTATTTTTGCATGTTTAAATCAAAACTACATGAAAAATCAGGAATATAAGGAAGATGAATTGGTTATCTCTGGAGCACGGGTCAATAACCTGAAGAATATCTCCCTTACGATTCCTCAGCATAAACTGACAGTCATCACGGGACTGAGCGGCAGCGGCAAGTCATCGCTGGCTTTCGACACCATCTTTGCGGAAGGACAACGCCGCTACATGGA
>CACXXY010000026.1 GCA_902771655.1 uncultured Bacteroidota bacterium
GAAGGTTGGATTGACCGCGAAGGCAACACCTCTCGTCACATGATGTTTGAGGCTCGCAAGGTTGCTGTCGCCCGTCCCGACATTTCTCCTTCTGCCGCCGATGAACTGGATGAGCCCATCCTGGTTTGCCGCGCTTCTGGCACCTGCGTTACTCCTAAGGACTGCCAACGTAAATAGTCTAGTCGGGTATTGTCTTTAACAATTCAACAAATACACTACCCCGCCCTTCGGGCACCCGTTGAAGACTTCGTCTTCTTTTCCTCTTCGCTCGGCATACTCAAAGTAAACTTTACATCTGCACTCGCTCATTCGTCAAATCTAGAAGAAGGGGAATTAAAATTAAACAATTCAACAGTTCAACAAATCAACAAATCAACAATGGATAAACTGATTATTACCGCTGCTATTTGCGGCGCAGAAGTCACCAAGGAACAGAACCCCAATGTACCTTATACCGTTGAAGAGATCGTCCGCGAGGCTAAGTCAGCCGTTGATGCCGGCGCCGCCATCGTGCACCTGCACGTCCGCTGGGACGATGGCACTCCTACCCAGGACCGTGGCCGTTTCCAGGAATGCGAGGAGGCCATCCTGAAGGTGTGCCCCGATGTCATCCTGATTCCATCTACAGGTGGTGCTGTAGGCATGACACCCGATGAAAGACTTCAATCAACCGATACCAACCCGCTGCCCGAAATGGCTACCCTTGACTGCGGTACCTGCAACTTCGGCGACGAAATTTTCGACAACACCATGCCCACCATGCGCGCTTTCGGCAAACGCATGATGGAACGCGGTATCAAGCCCGAATACGAATGCTTCGAGATGGGTCATCTTGACACCATCCTCAACATGGCCAAGAAGGGCCAGGTTCCCGGAGCTCCCATGCAGTTCAACTTCGTGTTGGGAGTGCCCGGCTGTACCCCCGCCACTGTCGCCAACCTCTGCTGGTTGGTAAACGGCATTCCTGCTGGTTCCACCTGGACCGTCACCGGTGTGGGTCGTCACGCCTTCCCGATGGCCGCTGCCGCTATCGCCATGGGCGGTAACGTACGTGTGGGTTTTGAGGACAACCTCTACCTGTCAAAAGGCGTTTTGGCCAAATCCAACGGAGAGTTGGTTTCCAAGGTGGTCCGCATCGCCAAAGAGCTGGGTCGCGACATCGCCACCTCAGCCGAAGCAAGAGAAATTTTAGGATTAAAACAAAAATAACGATTATCAATTATGGATTTCAGTTTAACAAAACAAGAACAGCTGTTTTTGCAGATGATTCGCGAGTTTGCCGAAAACGAGGTAAAACCTCTGGCAGCAGAAGTCGATGAGGAAGAAAGATTCCCGATCGAGACCGTTGAAAAAATGGCAAAAATAGGCATCATGGGTATTCCCATTCCGAAACAGTATGGCGGACAGGGCGGTACCAATCAGATTTACGGCATGGCCGTTGAAGAGCTGTCACGCGTATGCGCCACCACCGGTGTAATTGTGTCAGCCCACACATCTCTCTGTATGAACCCCATTCTGGAATACGGTACAGAGGAACAGAAAATGAAATATTTGCCCAAATTGGCCTCAGGCGAATGGATTGGCGCTTTCGGTCTGACCGAACCCAACGCCGGTACCGACGCCGCCATGCAGCAGACTATGGCTGTGGACGCTGGTGACAAATGGATCCTGAACGGAACCAAGATTTTCATCACCAACGCTTCTTACGCCAACGTGTTCATCGTGATGGCTATGACCGACAAGTCACAGGGTACCAGAGGCATTTCCGCTTTCATCGTGGAGAAAGGCTTCAAAGGCTTCTCTATCGGTAAGAAAGAAAAGAAGATGGGTATCCGCGGTTCTGCCACCTGCGAGTTGATTTTCGAGAACTGCGAAGTGCCGAAAGAGAACCTCTTGGGCGAACTCGGCAAGGGCTTCAAGATTGCCATGCAGACCCTCGACGGTGGCCGTATCGGTATCGCCGCACAGGCTCTCGGTATCGCACAGGGCGCTATGGATGAGACCATTAAATACACCAAGGAACGTAAGCAGTTCGGCAAGGCTATCGCCGCTTTCCAGAACACCCAGTTCCAACTGGCCAACTTAGAGACCAAAGTTCAGGCTGCCCGTTTGCTGGTTCGTCAGGCCTCCTACAAAAAAGACATGCACCTGCCCTACTCCGTAGATGCCGCCATGGCCAAGCTGTTCGCAGCCGAAACCGCTATGGAAGTGACCACCAAGGCTGTCCAGCTGCACGGTGGCTACGGTTACACCCGCGAATATCCTGTTGAAAGAATGATGCGTGATGCCAAGATTACCGAAATCTATGAAGGAACTTCAGAAGTTCAGCGTATGGTCATCGCCGGTAAATTATTAAAATAGAAGAAAATTATGAAAATAGTAGTTTGTATAAAACAAGTTCCGGACACCACTGAAATCAAAATTAATCCGGCAACAGGTACCCTGATCCGCGATGGTGTTCCCAGTATTATGAATCCCGACGACAAGGGTGGTTTGGAAATGGCCCTGCGTTTGAAAGACCAATACGGCGCTGAAGTTACGGTAATCACCATGGGACCCCCACAGGCTGACGCCATCCTGCGCGAAGCTTTCGCCATGGGCGTTGACCGTGCCATCTTGCTGACCGACCGTGCATTTGCCGGTGCCGACACTTTGGCTACCTCCAACGCTTTGGCAGGTGCTCTCCGCTGCCTCGACTATGACCTCGTAATTGGTGGCCGCCAGGCTATCGACGGTGATACCGCACAGGTAGGTCCCGAAATGGCTGAGCACCTGGGACTGCCCCAGATTTCATACGTTACTGGTCTCGAATATGACGGCAAAAACACTTTGACCATAAAGAAAGAGACAGAAGAAGGCTATCAGATGCTGTCTGTGGAAATGCCCTGCGTGCTGACCGTGTTAGCCACCGCCAACAAGGCCCGTTACATGACCGTTTCAGGCATCATGGACGCTTTCGAGAAGGAAGTGGAAATCTGGACCGCTGCCAAGATTGACATCGCCCCCGAGAAATTAGGTCTCAAGGGTTCTCCCACCCGCGTGAAGAAATCATTCACCAAAGCCCAGAAGGGTGCCGGTGAGACTTTCGAGGTGGACGCTGAGGAAGGTGTTAACATCATCATCAACAAATTAAAAGAAAAACACATCATCTAATCGCCGTTGTCGGTAATATAAATTGTATTTATTATGGAAAAAACAGATTATAAAAATGTATATGTTTTCGTTGAACAACGCGACGGTGAAATCCAGTCTGTAGGCTTGGAGCTGATTGGCAAAGCCCGCGACCTGGCCGGCGCTCTGAACGAAAAAGTAGTTGCCATTCTGGCCGGCGATCAGGTGAAACATCACGCCCAATACCTCATCGAGATGGGTGCTGACGAAGTCATCTGCATTGACGCCCCCGAATTGAAAGACTATCTGACCGAACAATACTCACAAGCCATCTACCAGATGGTGCAAAAGTTCCAGCCCAGCATTCTGATGTTCGGTGCCACCACTATTGGTCGTGACCTCGCTCCGAGATTGGCTGCCCGTTTGGGTACCGGTCTGACCGCAGACTGCACCAAGTTGGAAATCTCCGAGGAAGGTGAGCTGATGATGACCCGTCCCGCCTTCGGTGGCAACCTGATGGCTACCATCATGTGCACCGAGCACCGTCCGCAGATGTCCACCGTTCGCCCCGGTGTGATGCAGAAAATGGAAAGAGACTGCAACCGCAAGGGTGAAATCATCGACTTCGCTCCCACTTTCGACAGCAGCAAATTCAAAGTAAAACTGCTGAAGACCGTGAAGGAAGAAAAGGGCGCAGCAGACATCCAAGCTGCCAAGATTCTGGTTTCCGGTGGCCGTGGCGTCGGCTGCAAGGAAGGTTTCGAGAAACTGCAAGCCCTCGCCGATGTGCTGGGAGGTATGGTTTCCTCATCCCGTGCCATGGTTGACGCTGGCGTGATGCCGCACGACCGTCAGGTGGGACAAACCGGTAAGACCGTACGTCCGAATGTCTATTTCGCCTGCGGTATCTCCGGTGCAATCCAGCACTTGGCTGGTATGGAAGAATCCGACTTCATCATCGCCATCAACAAAGACAAGTACGCTCCTATTTTCCAGGTGGCAGACCTTGGCATTGTTGGCGATCTGAACAAGATCATCCCCATGCTGACCGAAAAACTGGCCAAGAAAAACGAGTGTAACTGCTAATTTCGCCACGATGAATATTGCCGTTGTCGGAGCAGGCGCCGCCGGACTGTTTCTGTCCAGGTTGCTTTCTGAAACGAAAAACTGCAATATCCACATCTTTGAAAGAACCGGCAAGCCTGGCTATAAGGTCAAAGCTTCCGGAGGCGGAAAAGCCAACATACTCAATACCCAAATTAGCGGTGAATGCTACAACAATGCGGCATTCATCGCTAATTTATTATCACGGGCCAATTACCAAACCATCCGTGCCGAATTTGAAAAGATGGGGCTGCGGATGAGTGTGGATGAGGAGAACAGAGTATATCCCAGCACTTTCTTTTCCCAAACCGTACTGGACGTGCTGTTAAATGGCCTTTCAGACCGGGTGCTGTTTCATTACAACACCGAAGTCCAGCAAATCAGCAGCAAAGGAAGACATTACTATATTAATGAAGATTCGACAGCCTTCGACGCAGTGGTGCTGGCATCGGGGTCGCCCGCAGGCATGATAGCCAAAAACCGAAAGCATTTCGACCGCTATTTAACAGATTTTAAGCTTCAGCAAAGGGAGCACAGGCCCTCATTAGTAGGTTTCAAACTGGAAGACTACCCTGTGTCGCTGTCGGGTTGCCGCTGCAAAGCCATCTGTTCCTTATATCAGAAAGACAAACTCATTTATCAAGAAAGCGGAGAAGTCACCTTCAAGGATGATGGAGTTTCCGGCATTGTAATTCTCAATTTATCAGCATATTATAACAGGCTGAAAGACAAGAAAAATTGCGCTGTCAGCTTTAATTTCATGTATGATGATGCTAATTATAATGTGGGGGAACATTTGCGGAAATATGGCAGTCTCTGCGGTGTGATACACCCCAAGCTCAACCGGCTTTACGAGCGTAACCCTTTTGATATTAAAGACCTGAGATTCAAAATCAAGGACACTTACGAGTTGGAATTCGCGCAGGTTTGCACGGGAGGCATTGCGGTGCAGGAAATCAACGAGGATTTTGAGCTGAAGAAGTACCCTAAGATCTATGCCATAGGTGAGATGATAGACATTGATGGTGTATGTGGCGGGTATAACTTGTTTTTTGCATGGGCAAGTGCTTATATCGCAGCCCAAGCGCTAATCAATCAACATTATGCAAATTAAGATCTCCAATATCAAGATTCCTGTGGGACAAGCACCCAATTTGCGGCAGCTGGTGGTACACTCCTACCCTATCGCCGATGAGGAGATTATAGATTTTAAGATATTAAGGGAATCCATTGACGCACGGAAAAAAGACCACATTTTCTATCTGTATCAAGTATATATAAAGCTGAAAGAAAAACGGGAAGACCTATTGAAACATGACAATGTCAGTCTTTATCAGGCTCCCGAACCGATTAGCTATCCGCAGTGGAAAGAAGAGCTGCTGCCCGTGGTGGTGGGTTTCGGTCCCGCCGGCATGTTTGCCGCCCTGTATTTAGCCCGTTGCGGGGCCAAGCCCGTGATTATCGAAAGAGGCAGTCGCATTGAAGACAGAAAAGCGGAAGTTGCTGAATTTCTGCAACATAAAAAATTAAATCCCAATTCCAACGTACAATTTGGCGAAGGCGGAGCCGGCACTTTCTCTGATGGCAAGCTCTCCACCAATATCAACGACCGCTATATCAGCTTCATTTTGGAGGAGTTTTACAAGCACGGGGCTACCGAAGACGTATGCTATGCTGCCAATCCCCATGTAGGCACTGACTATCTGGAAAAGGTCGTGCGTAATATCCGGGAAGAAATCATCAGTTTAGGCGGAGAATTTCACTTCAACACCACTTTCGAGGACTTTAGTTTAGAGGGGAAAATCATTCGGATAAAATGCCATAACGGATTCAGTGTCAGCAGCAAGCACGTATTATTGTGTTTAGGGCATTCGGCCCGAGACACCATTAAACATCTGTATGCCAAAGGTTTGCGCATGGAGGCCAAACCTTTCTCGATGGGGGTACGTATTGAGCACTTGCAAAGCGACATCAACAGGATGCAGTATGGCAAGAGTGCCAAGTTACTGCCTGCGGCTTCTTACCGTGGCGTGGTGCACTTGAAGGACCGCAGTGTCTATACCTTCTGCATGTGTCCTGGAGGTGTGGTGATGGCCTCTGCCAGCGAGGACGGCACCATAGTGACCAATGGCATGAGCGAGAAAAAACGCGACAAATCCAATGCCAACAGTGCTTTGTTAGTGGGTATCAATCCAGAGGATTATTACCAAAACAGCCCGTTGGACGGTCTTGATTATCAAGAAAAATACGAAAAGCTGGCTTTTGGGGTCAGTGGGGATTACCGTGCTCCTGCCAACCTGGTAGGCGAATTTTTGCAGGGCAAGATTGCCAAAGGTCATCGCAAGGTAAAACCCTCCTACCCGCATGGTGTCGTCTATTGCGACTTAGGGCGTTGTTTGCCTGCATACGCGATGAAAGCCTTGAGGGAGGCGATTCCCTTATTTGACCGAAAACTGCGTGGCTTCAATGATGCCGATGCCGTGATGACCGGCATCGAGAGCCGCTCCTCCTCACCTGTCAGAATATTGCGGGACGAGGGCCGACAGAGCAACATTCCGGGTTTCTACCCCGTAGGCGAAGGGGCAGGCTACGCCGGTGGCATTGTCAGCGCCGCATTAGATGGACTGAAAACAGCAATGGAGATAGTTGAAAACTGAAAACTGAAAACTGAAAGTTGACAATTAACTATTAACAGTTACCACTATAATTTTCCAGATGGTTTAGTATCACAATTGAGAAAGCCCAAAAGGCAAAAATGGCGAAAACTGTTTTTTTCATATTTTCAGGTTTTAAGTCAACACTGATAAACATTCATTTTTTTCAGGATGACAGAAGGATGCATCTTCAAGGTTACGAAAAACCGCGAGACATTTTTTTGCCACCATATTTAAGAAATGTCGCCTACGTGGCAACTATCTTCGGCAAATTTGCCAGCGAATACCAGCTTTCATGAAGAAAGTGGAGTTCAGGCAGACATTGCCCGCCACCCAGCCTTTGCTCTTCCATCCTAATTCGAGATAGGGATCGAAAAACTTGCTATGATATGCCACACGCGCCTTTATCAGACCTCCAGCAGTTCCTTTTGCAGTATAGAAAGACATGTCCTTCGGTTGTACCCAAAACATCACCGTACCGCCAATGTGCATCCTGTTTTTCAGCAAAGGGAAATCTATCAACCCCGCTTCGATACCCGCAAAATGATGATGTAAGTTATTGTAACTGTGCAAAGTAGCATACAAGTTAAACTTTGGAGCCTGCAAATAGAGGTCAAGAGATACATCATCACCAAAGGAAGTAAGATAATGCCTGAAGGCGAAGTTTCCATAATAAGCCCCTTCATCGGTATTGGCCAGGCGGATACGGGAGAAGCCTATCATCATGGGAGACATAAAATTGAACACATCCAAGCCGACCTGACGGCGAAGATACTTACGTCCTTCTTCAGTGATTTCATCATACATGATATAACGGTCATAACCAACTCCCAGCGGATGGATTCCTCTGGCGGCATACGGTTTATCGGGAAAACACAGCGCATCAATCCAAGCATTCATGTCCATGCCCGTAAAATCGCGGGATTCAATGGTATATTCCACCAAATTGCGTTCCCTTATACCCTTGTCACCCAATCCATGCGCACAACTGTTGATATAAATGATATTCTGGATGGAATACATGATATACAGCACCTCATTGTCCAAATTCTGGTGATAGAAAAACTCATTGGACTGAAGGTTGCGGACCGCTTGCACTTCCGACTCGTGTCCAGCACTCATCAGGCGGACAAAGTCCGGATGATGATCATCACAAAGCCTTTCAAGATCTTCATCTTTCACACGATTTACCGCAATAGAAGCCTTTCCGAAGGGGAAAGTCAGCACCTCGTTAAAGCTGTTGATACCATACTGGTTCATCACTGCGCGGTGATACTCCTCGTGGAGCCACGGAATACCTAACGGAAGCCACTGAGTCAGCACATCGAAACCGCTAATCAAAATACGTTGGAGAAAAATCTGCGCCCCCTTGCTCTTCTTGATTCGGATATTCTTAAAGCCGAAATGCACAGCGGTATAAAAATCCACCGAATAAGCCAAAGAGGTTTCCATGCCAGGATTCATATATGATTTGAAGAAGCCACCTGTGGTATTATACGAATGAATCTGCGAGGGCAAATCCGCCAAAGGCATGTCGAGATATACCTCACCTATGCTGTCGGTGTAAAATATCAAATTATTGTCGAAATTACGCTGTCCCTTTACGAGCAGAGGCAAGGAAAGCGCACACAGCAACAGGATGATGTTCAACCACTTTTTCATCCTAATTCTGTTTGATTAATAACACATCCATTTTGCAAAATTACAAAAAAAATTATTTTCAAAACATTTTCCTGACTTTGTCACTCTTATTTTGAGTATAACTACAACAATTTGACTATAAATTGTTTACACATCTTGCATCACCTAATTTGGGTGACGCAATGACGAAGTCAGGAGACGCGGTTTTTCGGCTTCAATATCGGTGATTTCCTCTATTTGAATGTCGAAAGGTGCTTCCTCGATGTATTGTTCGGCGACACCTTCGTCGTTCACTTTCACGCGGCAGTTGGCGTAGGGATGTGCCTCCATAGCCTTGATGATGGCCGTCTTAAGCCGTTCAAGATCCATGTCTTTTTCAAGGGTTAAAAGATAAGAAAGTTGGTACAAGTCGCTTTCGGGGTTTTGCATACACTCCGCAAATACACCGAATTGCGACTGAGTTAATGGAGCCGTTTGTTTCATAACAAATGATACTATTTTCTTTTACTCGCTTTAATTCATCCGTCTAAACTTAATCGAAATAACCGAAGCCGGCGATAGCCGTCAGCATTCGGTCCACATAATCCCACGAGGTACTCGACCAGTGGAATCCAAGACGGTACAGAACCTGTGTCGTGTATTGGTTGTCTGCCGGAATCATGGCAGCCTTTTGTCCGTGGGCCATATCTTGGTATGCAATCAAGCTGGAGAGACGTTTGGCTTTTTCCGGGTCTTGCTTGGCAGCTTCCATGGCCTCGTTGAAGGCCTCTGTTTCCACCTGACACGGTGCTTGTCCCACCTGAGACAACTCTGCCAGCACATCGCCAAAATGCACGGAATGGTTGTTGTAGGGGTGGAATAGGCAGCATTCCTTCGGGGTTTGAGACAACATCACGATGGCCTTCGCGGTCTCGTTGATGGGTGAGAACTCCATCGGCGTATCGGACATTTCATAAGGATAGCAGCCCAACATGTCGTAAACCCTAATGCGGCCCATTGCGCTATTGGTTTGAAAGTTGATTTGGAACTCACCATCGGTGGAACGCGGGGCGAGGTTGCCCACACGCATCACCTTGGCGTTCAGCTTGTGCAAGGCCACTGCATCCAGAACAATACGCTCCGACATGAACTTGGAATGGACGTATTGGTTGGTGAGATGTTGTCCGAAATAGAGTTTATGCTCGGTGTAAACCGTATCCTCAAGCGGCATTCCGTTGATGGACAAGCCTGCGGTGCTGTATGTTGACACATGTATCAGCTTTGCATTATTGAGCAGGCAGAAACGTACACAATGCGCCGCACCTTTTACGTTGACATCCTCAATTTCAGTACCCTTGGAGAAGTGTTTCACCACAGCGGCGCAGTTGAAGACCGTGTCAACCTTGCCATCCACCTTGATATCCTGGGTCACATCGCCGTTGATGACGCGCAAACGATTGCCAAACAATTCTTTATAGTTGTTGCTGAAGTAGTAATACAGCATTCCTTTCAGGCGGCGTTCTGCTTTCTCCTCATTTTCTGCTCTCACCATGCACCAGATGGTCGGCACATCCTCACGGTCGATGAGTTCCTTAAGGACATGGATACCCAAGAAACCGGTGGCACCCGTAAGCAGCACGTTACCAATAGTTTGTTTTTCTCCATTTCGGAAAGCATCGAGGGTATTGCTTTCGAGGATGCGGTTGATAGGACCGTAGTTATAGCTGCGAGCCTCTTCATCCTCGTCAACGGTGCCTCCAGTGAGGAAGGTGGACAACATTCGAGGTGTGGGGTTGGCAAACACGTCACCGTAAGCGATATGATGGCCAGCCTTGTCGGCCTCGATGATGACACGCGTCACCATGAGGGATGTTCCGCCCAGCTCGAAGAAGTTGTCGGTAGCGCCAATCTTGTCCATCGACAAAATGTCGCTGTAAATCTTGCAGAAAAGCTTCTCAACCTCGTTGGCCGGCTCCACATATTCGTGGTCATCAGCTTGGATGACCGGCGTAGGCAGTGCCTTGCGGTTCACTTTCTGGTTCTGATTCAGCGGAATCGCGTCAATTTGCATCGTGGTCGCCGGAATCATGTAGGGCGGTTTCTGCTGGCCGATGAAGGCGTTGAGTTCCTTGATGTCCACCTTCTCGTCGCTGACGATATATGCGGCAATGTACTTGCCACCGTTCTCATAGTCAAAGGCTTGCACGGTGACATCCTTGATACCTGGGAATTGGCGAATCACGGCCTCCACTTCTTTCAGCTCGATACGGAAGCCACGGATTTTCACCTGACCGTCCTTGCGACCCACAAACTGAATGTTGCCATCGGGAAGGTAACGCACGATGTCACCGGTGCGATACACACGATTATGTTTCGGGTCATCGCTGAAAGGATTCTTCAGGTAGGTTTCGGCGGTCTTTTCGGGACGGTTCAAGTAGCCACGACTCACTTGCGGTCCCGTGACCCATAACTCGCCCATCGCTCCAATGGGCAACCTGTTGAACTGCTTGTCAACGATATAGAGTTTCAAATTGTCTAACGGCTTGCCGATGGGGATATCCAACTCGTAATCCTTGACCCAATAGTTTGTAGTGAAAATGGTACATTCTGTCGGGCCATAGCCGTTGTACATCTTGTAGTTGGTCGGCGGATTAAGAGCGGACAATTTCTCACCACCCACAGCGAAGCAACGCAGCGAATGGTTCTCGACATTTGTTGCAAACTGGTAGCCCACTTGGGTTGTGATAAACGAATGGGTGATACCTTGTGTATTGAAATAATCGTTCAAATCCGGCAGATTCAAGCGAATGTCTTCCCCGATAATGTGAACACAGGCACCACAGGTCAACGCCGGATACATATCCATCATGCAGGCATCGAAACCATAGCTGGCATACGCAGCCACTTTGTCGTTGGCAGTCAGGCCATAATGTCTTTGGTACCAATGGCAGAAAGCCACCAAGTTACCGTGTTCCAGCTGACAACCCTTAGGTGTTCCTGTGGAACCAGAAGTGTAAAGCATAATGAAGAGTGAGGAAGGCGTAATTGGAGTTGACAGTTGATAGTTGACAGTTGAAAGTTGTTTTATGTCTTTGGTGAGCAACACATCACCTTTGTATTCATCGACGATGGGACGAAGTTCTTCATCAGCGATGAGAAGTTTGGCATTCGCATCCTTCATCATAAAGTTCAGACGTTCGGCAGGATAACTCGGGTCAAGAGGCTGGTAAGCGCACCCTGCTTTCAATACGCCTAACGAAACGATGGCCATCCATTCGCAGCGCGGAATGAGTACCGAGACCACATCCTCGTTACCAAGGCCTTCCGCAATGATATGTCCTGCGATGCATTCCGAAATCTCATCCACCTCGCGATAAGTGTATTTTTTGTCATGATAAACCACCGCCAAATTGTCGGGTGTTTGCACCACCTGTTTGCGGAAAAGTGAAACGATTGTCTGGGTGTCGTCGTAAGGCACATCTGTCTGATTGAAACTATCAAGCAGAGCGGTTTGTTCAGCATCCAGCAAGGAGACCTGCCGTAACGCCATCTCTGGATGCTGGACGAAAGCCTTGATCGCATTGCATACCGACTGTGCCAGACTTTGCATCAAACTTTCACTGTAGCGACCATTGTCATATTCGACCACCACACCGGGCACACCCTCTTCCTCTTGAATGTAGAAAGCAATGCGGAACTTCGGAGTGTCCAGTTCAAGAGACTCGATTTCAAGTTTCTGTCCATTGACAACATATTGGTCTATTACCCCCATCTGATAGGCAAACATGATTTCGGCCGACAGGTCATAATCGGCAGCTATCTGTGCAAAAGGATATTTCTCGTGAGTCAAAGTCTCGTCAAAATTCTTGCCAGTCTCTTTCAGGAAATCCATCACATTCTGTTCACCAATCCGAGCACTCAAAGCCAAGGTGTTGACAAACATGCCCACCGTGTTGCGGATGCGCAAGTCGGAACGGCCGTTACTGATGGTGGTTATGCAGATTTGCTCATTGTTGGTGAAACGCGAGAGTGCATAAAACACTGCCGCCAGGGTGAGATGTGAGGATGAGAGATTGTTCTTCTTGCAAAATTCCTCCATCATATTGAAATCCATCTTGCAGAAAACCCTGCTGACAGTACCTTGATCCAAAGGATTGGTCAAGTCGGTAGGCACTTCGGTGATTCCTTCCACTTTGCCCAAACGCTCGTTGAAGAAGTTTTTGGCTTCCATGTAACTTGGCGTGTTTTCGGCAGCTTTCTCATCGACAACGAAATTGGCATAGCTGATAGCTTCTGCCTCAATTTCCTTGCCATTCATCAGGTCGCACAGCTGGGTCATGAACAGGTCGAGGGAGCCACCATCGAAGATCAAGTGATGCACATCGACCATGAGATATACATTTTGCTCAGTGGTAACGATTTCCATGCGGTATAACGGTCCCTGTCTCAGGTTGAAAGGTTTGACAAACTCCGCCTTGTATTTTTCCAGTTCCGTTTCGCTCAACTTGCTCTGCGTAATAACGACAGGTTGAGTTTTATCAACAATCTGTATGATTTCGCCATTTTCGCTATCAAAATGCACATTGAACTGCGGATGTGTCTTGACAATAGTTTCAACAGACTTGACGAGCAACTGTACATCGGTGTTTTTGGGAAAACGAGTAATCGAAGGGATGTTATACACGGTGGAAGCAGGCTGTTTCATGCAATCGACATAAACACCCATCTGCGCGTATGACAACGGGGCATTTTTTAGTTGACAGTTATCGGAATTTGAAGTAGTTTGAGTAGCAGTAGGAGCATTGAGCATATAGTTGAGAATTTCGTTCTCGATGCTTTGCAAGGTACCGGTCTTGGCTAATGATTTCGAGTCAAGGGTGACTCCGAAACGCTTGTTGATTTGGATGGCCAACTTGATTGCCATGATGGAAGTAAGGCCAGCATAGCCCAACACGGTTGTAATGCCAAAGTCTTCGGTGTTGATGATTTTGGCGATGATACCATGAATTTCTTGTTCCAGCACATTCATCGGCACATTGCTCTCCACCTCAGCCGTTGCCGCTTTCTTTTCGGGCTTCGGAAGGGCTTTCTTGTTCACCTTCTGGTTCTGGTTGAGCGGGATACGGTCGATTTGCATCGTCACGGCGGGCACCATATATGGCGGCTTCTCCTCCAGGATGAAATTGTTCAAGGCTTCGATGTCAATCTGCTCATCTGCGACGATATAAGCCGCGATAAATTTGCCACCACCCTCTTCGTCAAAAGCTTGCACAGTGGCGTCCTTAATGCCGGGGAACTGAAGAATGATGCCTTCAACCTCTTTGAGTTCGATACGAAAACCGCGAATTTTCACTTGCCCATCCTTACGTCCCACGAACTGGATGTTACCATCAGGAAGATAGCGCACGATATCGCCAGTACGGTATATATGCGCGTATTTTTCGCTGGAATCGAAGGGGTTGGTAATATAGACCTCAGCGGTTTTCTCTGGACGGTTAAGATAGCCACGGCTCACTTGCGGTCCTGCGACCCAAAGTTCACCCGCAGCCCCCACGGGCAGACGATAACCCGCTTTATCGACAATATAAAGCTTGACGTTGTCCAACGCCGAGCCAATAGGGATGTCCTTCATGGGCTTCGTCACATCGAAGGAGGTGATGCAGACGGTGCTTTCAGTGGGGCCATAGAGATTAGCCAACGTGTAATTTGTGGGCGGAGTCAGAGGCGCCAGTTTCTCGCCGCCAGTCAACAGGTAGCGCAGACAATGGTTCTCAATGGAAGTGGCAAATTGATAAGCTACCTGCGTGGTCATGAATCCGTGGGTAATCTGCTCTTGTTCAAAATATTCGTTCAACGCTATCATATCCAAACGCAACTCCTCAGGAATAATGTATATCGTGGCACCACACGTGAGTGCAGGATATGTTTCCATCATATTGGCATCGAAACCGAAACTGGCGTATGCCGTGATTTTACAGTTAGAGTTGAGGTTAAACCTACGCTGATACCACTCACAAAACGCGACGAGGTTGCGATGCTCCAACTGACAGCCTTTGGGCGTTCCCGTAGTGCCAGAAGTGTAAAGCATGATGAACAGCGACTCAGGCTTTACAGGAGTTGATAGTTGATAGTTGACAGTTGACAGTTGATTTATATCCTTGGTAAACAGCACGTCACCTTTGTATTCGTTCACAATGTCGCGTAACGATTCATCAGCGATGAGCAACTTCACGGAAGCGTCTTGCATCATGAAGTTGAGACGCTCCGATGGATAAGTCGGGTCGAGAGGCTGGTAAGCGCAGCCGGCTTTCAACACACCCATGGAGACGATAGGCATCCACTCGCAACGCGGAATCAACACAGAAACAACATCCTCTTCATGAAGGCCTTTTCCATGTATATAGGCGGCAATGCGGTCGGAAATCTCATCCAATTCTTTATAGGTGAAACGTTTGTCCCGATAAACCACTGCGATGTTGTCTGGTGTTTTCGCCACCTGCGCACTGAATTTGGACACGATGGTCTGACTCATATCCAACTCCATGTCGGTCTGGTTGAAGCTGTCAAGCAAGGTACGCTGGTTCTCGGTGCAGATGTCGATGTCGCGCAAGAGGGTTTGACTCAGGAAGCCTTCCAAAACCGCCTCGTAACTCTCCATAAATTGGGCAATCAGCGTCTCGGAGTACGCATTGGCATTGTATTCCGCTTTGACATGATACTGTTTGCCGATATAGTAGGCCATCATATAAAACGGAACTTCCTCGTTGTGCTTGCGGAGTTGTATGGCCTGCATGGGTTTACCCATCAGTTCGGTGTAATCAAACAAAAGTCCCTGCCACACAAAGATGGAGTTGCTTTGCAGGTTAAGGTCGGCCATCAGGTCGGTATAGGCATAGATTTCATGCTTGCGGCAGCCTTCCATTTGCTCCTGACTTGCTTTCAGGAAGTCAAGCACGGTGGTTTCGTCGGTGAATTTGGCATAAACGGGTACTGTCTTCACTGTCATGCCCACGGAATGTTTGAACTTTGGTTCGGTACGACCGTTGTAAACCGTGGTGAACAACGACTCCTGATCGTTGTTGTATTTGGCCAACAGATAGGAATACGCCGCTGTAAAGAGGGCGCTTTTTTTGACGTCGTTGGCCTTGCAGAAAGCATCCACCCTATCCATGTCAATACCGAGAACGCGGACTTGATGGGCGTCCGATTGTCCGGGGATTTCAAGGTCGGGAATGAGTTGGGTAAACGTGTCGCCACAGTCAAAAGTTTGGGCATACCATTGTTTGCCTTCCTCGAAGGCGGGTGTTTTGCGCATCTCGGTTTCGGCAAGGGCCAATTCCCGCAACGTCATTTCCTCGGGAGCAAGCGTGTCACCGTTATAGGCTGCCTCCACATCACGAATGATAACATTATAAGAGGTGCCATCGCTGATAATATGGTGCATGTCGAACAACCAATAGACATGTTCCGCATCGCGCATCACTTTGGTATGAAACAGTCTGCCGCCATAGAGCTTGTATGGCTCGATGAATTTCTGCTTCTCTGCCTCAATGTCCGTATCCTGTTCGACGGAAAGGCTGAACTCCTCCGTTTCCATATCTACGGACTGGAAAGGTTCGCCATCGTCGGTCACCCCAATCCGCGTAAAGAAGGTGGGGTGCGCCTTTATCGTCGTCTCAATGGCACGGCACAAACGGTCGGCATCAAGGCTGCCGTCAAAGACATAGAGAAAGGGCAGGTTATAAAAAACCTCATTTTCATGGCTTACGCATTCCGCATAGATACCATATTGTGATTTTAAAAGTGGCGCTATTTGTTTCATGTTATTTGTTATTTCTTGATTATCTTGCCGAGTGGCGGTGAAAAAAACGTTACGATAAGGGAATATCAGAAATACCAGATAAACAAGACGTTATCGGCTCTTCAAAACAATAATATATCCCAAAATGATTATTCGATGTCAAAAAGGTCGATAAAACCAGTTATCCTGAAAACCTCGAATACCTCATCGTTCAAGTTTCTCATGACGACCTTATTGCCCTTTGCCTTGACGCTTTTGAGCAAGCCCAACAAGATACGTAATCCGCTGGAGGCAATATATTCTAAATTGGTGCAGTCGATGACGACTTCTTTGTCAGCAAGTTCACGAAGGGGCTTCATAGCCTCATCGAATTCAAGTGCGTATGCGGTGTCGAGTTCGCCTTCCAATGTGACGGTATATTTGCCGTCTGTTTCAGTGATTGTCGTATTCATAATAAATATACTTATAATTGGTTTTTAAAAATTGCAAATAATGTACAACATCAAATTTTTTTCTCAATCCTCAAGATATTTTGACCATTGGCACGCTCGTAGTTGATGCTGTCCATCAGGTTCCGGACTAGCAGTATTCCCAGACCACCTATCGGACGATCTTCCACGGTAAGCGTGGTATCGGCACGCGATATGCTTGTCGGATCGAAAGGACGGCCCGAATCGGTAAGGATGAACCTCAACAGTTTGTCGTTGGCCAAGGCTTCCACTTTCACTATGCCTTTGGTGTCAGGCATGTAAGCGTATTCCATAATGTTCACCACAACTTCCTCGACAGCCAGTTTGATTTGTTTGGGCAAAGGCTTGCCGAGTTGCAGTTCCTCCGTCACTGATTGGACGAACCTGTTCAGATCCGTGACCTGGGAGACATCATTCTCAAGGGTTATCGAACGGGAAAGTGTCCATGATTCTTCCTTTGGCGTATAACGGATAGCCAGCAGGGTAAGATCGTCGCTGGGCTCGGCGCCATCCACAAAAACATTCACCTTTTGTGTAAGGGTATCAATGAGTTGCATTGCTGTGGCATCGCGGCATTCTTTCACGGCCTCAAGGGTTCTTTTGAAACCGAGCCGCTGGCTATTCAGACTTTTGGCTTCGGTGAGGCCATCGGTATAGAGGACAATCATGGTTTCCGGTTCAACACAAATCTGCTGCAACAAATAGTCCTTGTCATCTATCACACCCAACGGCATATTCGCCTTGGCAGGGAGAGACTCTATCGAATCACCTTTTACAATTAACGGAGGGTTGTGTCCTGCATTGCAGTATCTCATGATACCAGTGGGCAGGTCAAGCACGCCAATAAAAAAAGTGACGAACATGTTCGACTCGTTGCCACGGCACAAGCTTTCATTGATACTCTGCATGATTCGCGCAGGATTGCTTTCATGCGAGGATATACTGAGGAACAACGAGTGCGTGACTGCCATTACCAAGGCGGCAGGAACGCTTTTGCCGCTGACATCGCCGATGCAGAAATAGAGTTTCTCATCACGGATGAAGAAGTCATAAAGGTCTCCTCCCACCATCTTGGCCGGCACCAACGACCCATATATATCAAGGTCGTTACGATCAGGGAAGGGCGGATATGTTTTGGGCAACATGTTCATCTGGATGTTTTTGGCAATCATCAACTCACTGTCTATGCGTTCTTTTTCAGCATTGGCATCCCTAAGTTTGTAAATACTTCTGGCTGAACGCATTATAATAAAAGAAAGAATCAGCATACCAAGCAAAGTCAGCAAGATATTGCGCCGACGCATTTTTTTCAAAGGAGCGAACACTTCGTCGTCATAGCAGATAATGGCTATTTGCCATGGAGCAATCAAATGAGAAGTTTTGTAAAACACATAACCTTTTTCTCCGTCTTCCTTATCAATGAAAGTGAGGATAGTGCACCTTCCTGACTGGCTTAAGGAACGCTCAAGTGTTGTGTCATTGATCATTTCCACCATCTCCTTCACTTCCTGATGCTTGACGTCAACGGCATCTGGACCGCATATCAACCTGCCTTTGCCAGAAAGCAGAAGCTCGTATGAGGAAAGATATTGGTCATAGGAGTTCAAAACGTAGCCTAACCATTCGGTATTGATGTCAACGCCGAGAATGGCGACCACACGATTATTTTGGTCATGCACAGGAAAATTGTAGGTAACTAATGTCACAAGAGAATCATCGGGATCGCGATAAGGTTCGCTCCAGTAGGCCGTATCATTATCCACAGCAAAGTAAAAATAACCGATTTGGGTGTAATCATATTTCTCAACGTCATACATATACGTGTCTATTGTCTGGCCATTGCGATAGGAACAAGGTTGAAATAGGCGGCCTTTTTCAGGATAGTAATCGGGAATCATGGCAATGCAACAACCGTCAAAATTGGGATTCTGTTCCACGATACGTCGTGTGACAGAAAACAAGGAATCGGGATAAGGAAGAGACTGCTCAATATCGTAAAGATGGTTTTGCAGAGCCGATTCCACGGACTCAAGTGAATACTTGATTTTCTGCGTCTTGATAACCAATTCCTTTTCGGTAT
>CACXXY010000027.1 GCA_902771655.1 uncultured Bacteroidota bacterium
GCACTTTCACCGCGGCATACCAGTTGTACAGGCGGCCGTATGTCTCCAGGTTCAGGGCCTCGTCCTCGTGGCCTTCGCCATTGTATATCATGCTGGGAACCTCGCTACCGTCGGCATAATGCGTGGTCTTCATGTTCTTCTTTGTCCAACAGTAACGCATCGGGGCGTCTCCCACATACACCGATGCGTACTCGTTGCCGTCGGCGTCCTTCACCATGCCGCCGCACAGGTTCACGAAGAAGTGCCTGATACTGTCGCAGCCGTGGTCCACCGTCGTCAGCTCATACTCATTGGGGCCGCCATGGAGGGGCTGGTTGATGCCTGCGGGTATCAGCAGCACATTTTGGGCGTAGTCGGTCACTATCTCCGTAGAGTCAAGGTACAGGGTGTCGAAAAGCTCGTAGATCGGCCACACGTCCAGCATCAGCGTGGTCAGGCTGTCGTAGTTGTACTGTGCGTCCCAGTTGTAATGGCCCGCCTCGTATGACGTCGAGTCGTAGTGGCCCGCCGGGAACACGTTGATGACCTCTCCGCGGAAAACGATGTCCTCGCCGTCGTATGCCATGAAGAAGCCCGTCGAGTCCTTCACATGGGCAGGGCTCACGGCAAGGGAGTCGTTCTGACAGCCCGCCAGCTCTATGTCAACGCGGATCAGCTGAGCCTGCATGATGCCCTCCGACGTGGTGTACGAGCCCGTGTTGCCGGGCTGGCTGTAGAACGGCAGGCCGATAACGAAACTCGTGTTGCCCACCTCGCCGCCCGCGGCGCCAAAACCGTAAGCAAAGTCACCGTAATTGTCTGTCTGAGCGTTTAACAGCGCAACTGTCAGCAGCAAGATTGAAATCAGGAATAGTTTTCTCATCTCGTTTATTATTCTTATTGTTATTTGTCTCTTTTTTTCGTTATAGATCTGTCAGTTTTTCCGTTTTTTTCACAACACCCCTAAATTACAACACCAAACCGTATCAAAAAAACTTTCGTTTTTTGACAATTTTCTCCCTTTCTAAAAGACATCATTTTTTATAAGCATCTGATTTACAATGCACAGAAATCCAAACCACCTTATAAAAAACTCGTATTTTACAATTTACAAATATACAAAATACTTTTAATTTCAAACATTTTTCTTGTAATTTAAAAATTTTACGAGTGCTAGTATGAACAGTCTCCCTTTGCATGGGATATCCCTATATCCCAAAATTCTGAAATAAAAAAAACGGGACTCCTTTCGGAATCCCGTTTTAGGGTATGAAGCTCGATGTCGGAAGACTACTCTTCTGCCACCACTTCGAGGTTCAAGTTGACCTTGTTGAAGTCCTTGTGCAAGTTCACCACAGCGGTGTAGTTGCCCAATTCCTTGATATGGTCTTCCTTGATGATAATTTTCTTGCGGTCGATTTCGATACCGTGTTGTTCTTTCAGGGCATTGGCCACTGCGATATTGTTCACTGAGCCGAAAATAGTGCCTTTTTCAGAAGCCTTGGTGAAAATCTTAACGGTGAGACCGTCGATCTTACCAGCCATAAATTCAGCTTCTTTTCTGATTTTCTCAGCTTTGAAAGCGCGCTGCTTCAAAGTTTCGGCCAACATTTTCTTATTGGGTTCGGTTGCCAAAATTGCCAGTCCCTGAGGGATAAGATAATTTCTGGCATAGCCGTCTTTCACTTTAACGATTTCGTCGGCATAACCGAGATTCTGAACGTCTTGTTTCAATATAATTTCCATTGCTGTTCCTCCTTTTAGTTGTTTGACTTCAAGTTATCAGTTACGAAAGGAAGTAAGGCAAGGTGTCTTGCTCTCTTCACGGCCTGAGCCACTTTCTTTTGGAATTTCAATGAAGTACCGGTCAAACGGCGGGGCAGGATTCTGCCTTGCTCGTTGACAAATTTCTTCAAGAATTCTGCATCTTTATAGTCAATGTATTTGATACCGCTTTTTTTGAAACGGCAGTATTTTTTCTTTTTGATATCAACCGCGATAGGGGTCAAATATTTGATTTCGTTATTTGTTGCCATGTTCTATCCTCCTTATTCAGCTTTAGGTTCTTTTTTCAGGTTACGTCTCTTTTCGCTGTATGCGATAGCGTGCTTGTCCAATGCAACGGTCAGGTATCTCAGGACTCTCTCGTCACGACGATACTGCAGTTCCAATTCTTTTACCAAGCTACCTTCAGCTTTGAATTCAAAAAGGTGGTAAAATCCGGAGGATTTCTTCTGGATAGGGTACTCGAATTTACGCAGACCCCAGTCCTCTTCATGAACCATTTCCGCACCATTGCTGGTGAGAATGTTCTCAAATTTCTTTACCGTTTCCTTCATCTGATCATCAGATAAAACGGGCGTCATAATGAAAACGGTTTCGTACTGATTCAACATAATTTTTACTTTTTTTTGGTTTATTAAAATGGTTAATTTTTGGGGCTGCAAAAATACAACTTTTTTTGATACAAACAACAGGGTGTTGATTTTTTTCGTGGAGACGTGAAAACGGGGAGGCGGGGAGGCGGGGAGACACTCGCTCCGCTTGTTCGTGGAGACGGAATTTCTTATCGTCTTAACGAATGCACGCAGTGTATGTCTTAACACCTTAACGTATAGACGAAAAGTAAAGGCGCATACGAATAATACAAACGTTTTTCGTATTTTTGCAGCATGAATTCTACGCTGGGAGAAAATAGGGATTTGTTGCTGTCTTCCTTACATATATTATATGATATGAGGGAAGCTTTGGCCATTGCAAATTATTACTTCGAGGCAAAATGGGGCATCAATTCTTACGAATTCGCACTTCATCGTGGACAAATTTTCCCGGAAGAACGCCTACCCATAGTGAAAACAGATTTCCAGCGCCTGCAAAACGGTGAGCCGGTACAATATGTGGTCGGTAAGGCGAACTTCTATGATTTAACACTGACTGTCAATCCTTTGGTGCTGATACCACGACCTGAAACAGAAGAATTAGTGCAAATGCTATTGCAAACATTATCTTATCATTCCTCTCTTTCCAACTGCGAGGACGCAGTTGATCACGATGCCTCCAACTGCGGGGACACAGTTGGTTACGATGATACCCTACCCTGCCGCATCCTCGATTTCTGCACGGGAAGCGGCGCCATTGCCATCGCTTTGGCCAAACACCTGCCGCAAGCGGAGGTATGGGCCACCGACTATAGCCGCGAGATTCTCGAACTGGCACAACAAAATGCGGAGGACAACAAGGTGAAAGTCAATTTTGTGCAACACGACCTCCTGTGCGACGGGACAGAAACTTTGCATGGTCCCTACCAAGCCCTCATCAGCAATCCTCCGTATATTCCGCAATCACATAAAGCCTTGCTGCACAAGAATGTGGCAGAATACGAGCCTGCAGAGGCCCTTTTCGTGCCAGATGAAAATCCGCTGCTTTTTTATGAACGCATCGCTTTGTTAGGCAAAGAGTTACTTGCCGAGAACGGCCTGCTTTTCATGGAAACACACGAAAACTACCACAATGAATTGGAAGCCATGCTGCTTCAATTTCATTATCATCATATAGAAAAAATAAAAGACCTCAACGGGAGACCCCGTTTCATCACTTGCAAAAACTAATTATTTATGGGAGAAAACATGAATTTGGTGGAAGACCTTGCGCTGATTCTGATTTCAGCGGGTGTCATTACCATTATTTTTAAACTGTTAAAACAGCCTCTGGTTTTAGGCTATATCGTGGCGGGGTTCATTGTGGGACCGCATTTCGGTTTGTTTCCCACCGTCTTCGATACCACCAGCATTGAAGAGTGGTCGGAAATCGGTATCATCTTCCTCATGTTTGCCTTGGGTTTGGAATTCAGCTTCAAGAAACTGCTGAAAATGGGGAGTACCGCCATTATCGCGGCGGCCATCGAAATTGTCCTGATGGTTGGCATTGGCGCGTTGTCGGGGTACTTGATGCACTGGAGCCTGATGGAATGCATCTTCCTCGGCGGTATGTTAGCCATGTCGTCCACTACCATCATTATCAAGGCCTTTGAAGATTTAAAGCTGAAAAAAGAACCTTTCGCCGACCTTACCATGGTCATCCTGATTATTCAGGATATTGTCGCCATCGTAATGATGGTGCTGCTGTCAACTGCCGCCGCCTCCAAGCAATTTCAAGGCCAAGAGATGCTGACTGTCATCGCCAAGTTGATGTTCTTCCTGATTTTATGGTTTGTGGTGGGTATTGCTATCATCCCGACCTTCTTCCGGAAAGCAAAAAGATACATCAACGACGAAACCTTGCTCATCATCTCCGTCGGTTTATGTTTCGGCATGGTGGTATTCGCCAATTATGTGGGGTTTTCTTCCGCATTGGGCGCTTTTGTCATGGGTTCCATCCTTTGTGAAACTATTGAGGGTGAGCATATTGAAAAGATCACCAAGGGCACCAAGGACCTGTTTGGCGCCATTTTCTTTGTGTCGGTCGGTATGATGGTTGACCCCGACATTTTGATTAATTACTGGAAACCCATCCTCTTCTTGACCCTCATCACCTTAGTCGTCAAGGCCTTTATTTCAGCAGGCAGTGTCCTTGTGGCCGGCGAGTCGCTGAAAGTATCTGTCAAAACCGGTTTCAGTTTGTCGCAAATTGGTGAGTTTGCCTTTATTATCGCCTCTTTAGGTGTATCGTTAGGCGTGTTAAGCAACTACATTTATCCCGTCATTGTGGCTGTTTCGGTCATCACCACTTTCACCACACCCTACTGCATCCGTTTGGCCGACCCGTTTACGCGATTTGTGGAGAGAAAGCTTCCGGCAAATGTCAAAAAGACCTTGGATGATTACAGTTTAGTGGGTAAAGGTCCCCGGAAACCGGGAGCTTGGGGCACTATTCTCAAAAAATCGCTCTTGAGAACAGCCATTTTCGGCATTCTCTGCTTCTCCATCACTTTTGTCGCCTTCCATTATTTTTACCCATTTATGATTAACCTTTTGGAGAAATATATCCCCATCAACTACATCAACATCATCAATGCACTCATTCTGCTGACTTTCATTTCGCCTTTCCTTTATGGCTTGATGAGCAACAAACACTCCACCCAGGCCCTCTACGCCCAATTATGGAAGGATGGACAGCTGAATCGCGTCGGGATTGTAGCCTGGACCATCTTCCGTATTATTCTGGCCTGCTTCTTTGTGATGGTCATCCTGTCCAAATCATTCAGATTCACCAAGTTCGTGGTGTTCCTGCTGGCTTTGGTTATTGTAATGTTCTTCCTCTTCTCCCGCCGCACCCTGCATAGGTTTACGGCAATCGAAGACAATTTCATGGCCAACCTGAACGCCAAAGAGCAAGATTCAGAACAACAATAATTACCAAACGAATGAACATGAACATCTCCGCTATGGTTTTTGCCGCAGGTTTGGGCACCCGCCTATACCCGCTGACCGCAGACAAGCCGAAAGCCTTGGTTGAATATCAGGGTTATCCATTGATAGACTATGTTTTGCAAAAAATCATCAATAGCGGCATAGACCATATCGTGGTCAATATACATCATTTCCCCGATTTAATCATTCAATATCTGAAAGACCATCCCTATAATGCTGAAATAGAGATTTCTGACGAGAGAGACTATCTGCGTGACACTGGAGGAGGACTGAAATTTGCCGCAAAATATTTTAAAGACAGTGAGCATATTCTGCTTCACAATGTGGACATCTTGTCTGACCTTGACCTGAACCAACTGATAGACAAACATATTGAAGACAAATGTTTGGCCACCTTGGCGGTGCGGCAGCGCGAGACCTCCCGCTATTTCCTGTTTGACGAGGCCATGAACCTCTGCGGTTGGCGGAACAACAAAAGCGGTGAGGAAATCCGTTCCAAAGCGGCTGACACCTACGTGCCCTACGCCTTCAGCGGCATTCATATTGTATGCCGCGAACTCACCGACCTCATCCCCTCCGCAGAGAAGCAATCCATCACCCCGATATATCTTGAGCTGGCCAAGGAACACAGCATCAAGGGCTTTCTCCACAATGAAGGTCACTGGAAGGATATGGGAAAGATTGAGGACTTTAACAGTTAACAATTTACAGTTAACAGTTTACAATTAATAATTAATAATTGATAACTGATAATTGATGACTTGATGGTTCCTCTTTTAGGGCACCTTTTGGAGACTATGTCTCTTCTTCCTCCTCGCTCGGCATAACCAAAGTAAACTTTGTTTCTGTTCTCACTCCCTCATCAAATCTAATAGAAGGAGAATTTTAACTACACCCAATAACTATTAACTGTTAATTATTAACTCTCCCCTCGAGCGCAGCGAGACTCCCCTTTGGACGAAGTCCACTCCCCTCGAATGCGTAGCATGAGACTCCCCCTTGCACATAAGCGCCACTCCCCTCAAAAAAAATTTTTTTCACTCCCTGTTGCAGCAAACAAAAATTTTTGTACTTTTGCCGGCGGAGAGATGGCAGAGTGGTCGATTGCGGCGGTCTTGAAAACCGTTGACCCTCACGGGTCCGGGGGTTCGAATCCCTCTCTCTCCGCAGCAAGTCAGAAAACAATCAAAATCAGCAAGTTAAAAAACAAATTTGCTGGTTTTTTGTTTTTAAATATCAGCAGACAGGAGAGTTTGTTTCGTATTCAAGGTGGTTGGTTCTTGTCTTAAAACAATTGTCGTGTTTTGCAAAAATCCGCTCCGAAATTCCGAAATTTCATTCAATTCTCATTTTTAAACAAAAACATTAAAAACACTTTCCAAGCAAAAACATCAAAAACATTTTTGTTTTTTTCTTATGAATAGTAAGAATGTTTTTCTTGTTTTTGTTTATGAAAAACTGTAACTTTGCAACATCAAAAAATTAACCAATGAACTGTCACGATTTCAACGCCGACATCATACCTGTTGACAACAGTGTTTCCTCCGACATCATGCCACAAATCAAGGAGATGCAGAAATGCGGGAAATGTATCCAATGCCTATATACATACATCATGTTAGCCCCGAGCATGAGTGACGGGGAAATGATAGAGCTGTTTGGAGCGGATATGCTGGAGATGGCTGAGCTAAAAGACGAATTGAACGAGCTGGCCGGTTTCAAACTCAACCCCTACCCCAACCGCTTGAGAATCGCCAGAGTCAACAAAAAAATGCAAACAATCAGCCTGCAAAAAGAGCGTGGAGACAAAGTCCTCGTCAAACATTATATCAACGAATGCTTACGGCAGCTTGAAGGGGATATGCTGGAGGAATACTATAATATGGCACCGTGATTACAATTTACAATTAACAATTAATAATTAATAATTGAGTTTTTTTAAGGGGGGGTGAGAGTAGATGTTGGGGATAAGATGTAGTAGATAGGATGCAGGGAATAGAAAAAATGGACAAAAAAAAGACGTGGGGAGGCCACGTCTTTTTATTTTTTATGGATGGGGAGATTAGAAGACTTTTTCGTTGTCAACCATCAGCTTATTCATCTTGTTATACTTGTTAATCACAACGATTTCCATCAGCACATATACGCACCATAACACGATAGCCGCTACAGCCACAGAGGTATGGTTGAGTTTATAGAATGCGGGGCCTTCGCCAAAGAAAGTGGAGAAAAGGAAAATGCTCATCACGCAAACCGCCAAGAGGAACATTCCCCACCAGAATCCAAGTACAAAATCATTATCGCCCTTGCTGTCTGCGGGAATGACGTTCTTGTCTGTCAAAGCATATTCGGTCTCTTCATATACTTCGTTAAAGAAAGTATAAGGTTTAATGAGGTTGTAAACAGGGATAATCCAGCCCCAGAATGCCCAAGAGGGTGCTGTCGCTTTCTCCATCCACGGGCATACGGCACGCAAATTTTTTGAGTTTTTATAGTTCCAGATAGCCCAAATCAACACTTTCAGGACAAACAGAATCACCGTGATGCACAAGAATACATTATAATTCTTTTTCGCGGCCTCTGTTTGGGCCACCATGTCATTGTATTCTGCCTCAATCGGTTCAAATGCCGCTCTTTCATCTGCGATAGCCTGTTCAGTCTGTGCCAAAGCTTCTTTCTTTTCTCCCAAAGTTTTCTTGGTTCTATCGATATCTTCTTGCAGAGCTTTTACCGCCTTTTTGTCTTTGGCGACAGCTGCCTGATGCTGGGTCAAAGTATCAAGCTTGTATGCATAGTATTCAACTTCAGCCTGGTTCTGTTTCAGCGGATGTTCCACAGAATGCAAATGATCTTTGGCTTTCAGAAACGAAGGCTCGCTATTCACCATCACCACATTCTCCTTGTCGAATTTCAATAAGAAAATAACTGAAAGAATAAAGAAAAGCAGAATTACCACATTTAAAATTTGGGCCAAGCGGCCGAAAAGAGCATTATTTGAAATCTTTTTCATGAGAATTTATTTTTATTTTCTTGATAATCAACTTTTTAAACTAAACCAATCTGATTTTGAATCGTATGCAAAAATAAAAAAAAATTCAATTCAAAATCAAACAAATGAATAAAATGAAAAAAAAGCATAGCAATGTATTATATATATAAAATTTTGCTATTTTTGCAAACTTAAATAAAAATATAAAATTGGGAGTGTTATGTTCACTGGAATCGTTGAAAAGACTGGAAAAATCGTTAAAATAGAGAAAGAAAACACCAATTATCATTTTACCATCGAGGTAGATTTTGCCGATGAGTTGAAGATAGACCAGAGCATGGCTCACGACGGATGCTGCCTCACCATAGTCAAACTTGACCCTGAAAAAAAACAATATGTGGTCACCGCCATGGACGAGACCATGCTGAAGACCAACCTGAGGACTTGGGAAGTGGGGTACGAAGTAAACTTAGAGCGTAGCATGAAGATGGACGGCCGTTTCGACGGACACATTGTGCAGGGGCATGTCGATCAGACAGCGGTATGTGAGAAAGTTGTTGACGACAACGGCAGCTGGCGTTATTATTTCTCCTACGATAGCACGAAGAACAATTTTACCGTGCCCAAGGGTTCCATTTCCGTGAACGGCGTTAGCCTCACCGTCGTGGATTCCGAGAAAGGGATGTTTTCGGTAGCCATCATACCTTACACCCACAAAGTTACCAATTTCCACAACTTCAAGAAAGGAACGGTGGTGAACATTGAATTTGATGTTTTCGGGAAGTACGTTCAAAAATTGCTTGAGCAGTATTTTGCCGATCAGAAACAACAATAAAACACTTCTCGTACTCGTTATAACTTTTCAAATCTAACATCTGAAAAAATTGAAAAAGAAAACGACCATATCATACGCATTGACAGGCATGGCAGTCATTTTGCTGCTGTTGTTCGCATCATGTTCCACCCGCAAGAACACATTTCCGAACAGGGCATACCACAACACCACCGCCCGGTTCAACGTGCTCTTCAACGGCAAAGAGGCCATGAAAGCAGGCGAGACCGAACTGGAGACCAAAGTCAAGGACAATTATACGACGTTATTGCCCATTTACAACTATCCACCCCAAAACGAGTTGGGATCCATCCTGCCTCACATGGACCGAGTGATTCAGAAATCATCGAAATGCATATACAAGCACTCCATGTTCATCCGTGGCAAGGAATACGTGAAATACATCGACAACGCTTATTTTCTGATGGGCAAAGCCTATTTTCACAAGCAGGATTACAACCAGGCACAGAGAACCTTCAGCTACATTGAGAGCACCTATAAGGTTTCTGACATCAAGGAAGAGGCCAAAATCATGAACGCCCGTACCGCCATACGCCAGAAATACTACTCTCGCGCTTTCGACCTGCTCAACGAGGTGGATCACGCCATCTACAAAAAGAACTCTAAGAAGCTGAAGCTGCAGTACAATGCCGCCATGGCCGAATATCACATGTCGGCTCCAGATGGTGAGATGGAGAGTGCCGTTGACTTCATCAACGAGGCTATCAAAAACAAGCCCAAACGTCAGTTCAAAACCCGTTTGTACTTCATCCGTGGCCAGCTGTATGAGCTGTTGGGCCAGTCCACCGACGCCCACAATAGTTTCATGACCGTCATCAAGCGTACCCCACCCTACGAGATGGAATTCAACGCCCACATGCACTTAGCCACCAACTATGACGGCAGCAAAGCCGCCAAAGCGGCCATTCTGAAAGAACTGAACAAGATGCTGGACGAGAAGAAAAACGAGGACTACAAGGACCAGATATACTATGCCATGTCGGAGATTTACCGCATTGACGGAGATACGGCCACCCAGAAAGACTATCTGGCACGTTCCGTTGCGGCATACAGCAACAACGAATACCAGCGCACTTTTTCCAGCCTTGCCTTGGCCGACATATACTTTAACGAGGAAAAATACATGGAGGCGCAAAACTACTATGACACCGCCACCATGACCATGCCCAAAAATTATCCCGGCTACGACAATATCATCAAGAAATCGAATGTGTTGCGTGAGCTGACTGACAATCTGAAAATGATAGCCTTGCAGGACAGCTTGCAGCGTATCGCCAAAATGAGCGAGGGGCAGCGCAACCAGTGGGTACAGCGCATGATTGCCGCCTATACCGAAAAAGAACGAAGGGAGGCGGAAGAAGAAGCCGCCCGTATGCTGGCCTTGCAAGCCACCGCAGGCATGGCCAACGTCAACGTGAACAACAACCAAAGCGGCAAATGGTATTTTTACAACACCGCACTGATATCCGCCGGTCAGACCGAGTTCTACAGAAGATGGGGTAACCGTAAGCTGGAAGACAACTGGCGTATCAGCAACAAACAGCAGATTTCGTTTGATGACATGGCCATCATGAACAACCCGAATGCGGCAAAAGACACAGTGGAATACGACGAGGACGGCAACCCGATACCAAAACGGGAAACCGACCCAAAAAAACCTGCATTTTACACGCAAGACCTCCCTTTGACCAAAGAAGCCATGGACTCATCCAACGCCATGGTGGTGGAAGCCTTGTACAACTGCGCTCTCATCTACATGGATCAGCTTAACGACATGAAAAGAGCCAACGAGACCCTGAAAAAACTGATTGAACGCTATCCCGACCACGATCTGGCCCTTTCGTCCATATACCTACTATATCTCAATTATAGGAAAAGTGGAGACCAACAGCAATCCGACCATTACAAAAACATCATCCTGACCAAATATGCGGACACAGACTATGCCAGACTGATTAACGACCCGACATTCTACATCCGTTTGGAGGAAAAAGCCAAAGAACACGAACGCAAGTACGACGTGGCCTACGACTATTACATCAACAAAAACTGGCCCAAGACGGTGGAAGTCGCCAATAGTGTGCTGCCCACTTGTACAGACCAGAAGTTGGCGTCAAAATTCGCCTACATACGGGCGGTCGCCATTGGACAGATCATGGGTGAGGACTCCTTGAAGCGTGCGCTGACAGGTGTTATCATGCACTATCCGAACACAGAAGTAGAGAAATTAGCCCGCATATACCTGTCTAATTTTGCGGAAGTGAATGTTGCCCTGGCACAAGCCGGTGACACCGTAGCACAGCAAACTGTCATCAAGCAGGAGCAGGCCAAATTGTCGCCCTTCGTGGACAAACCCGAAGAAATCCATTATTTGGTAATCATACTGAACTCCAATGCCGTACCCATGCAGACGGTGAAAGACGAAGTGGCCAATTTCAACCGCGAATTCTTCAGCTTGGAGCAGTTCAACCTCAACAGCTTCTTCTTGAACAAGACAGATCAGATGATTACCATCTCCAAATTCAAGGACAAGGAAACGGTGATGAACTATTACAACATCATGGTGAAGAATCCCATTTTCTCAAGCAGGCTGGTGTCGGGACACTACAACATCTACGCCATGTCATCGACCAACTACACATCATACTACAATATGAAGGACAAGCGAGACATGTACCCCAGCTTTTTCAACGACAATTACCTCAAAGAAAAATAAAACTAAACAATTAATATTAACATAAATTATTTTCTCATGGCAAAGTTATACGAACAAGAAGAAAGCAATTCCAGCGTTAACGTTATCTCCTCCGGCACAATGATTACCGGAGACGTTGTATGCTCAGGTGATTTAAGAATTGATGGCAACATCAAAGGCAACGTCAAATCGAGAGCCAAAGTTATTGTTGGACAAAGTGGTATCATTGATGGCGACATCAACTGCAAATCCATCGAGATTGAAGGCAATGTGAAAGCCAACGTCACCGTTACCGATTTAATGTCCCTGAAATCAACAGCCAATTTGGTCGGCAACATTTGTGCGGGCAAGTTAGCCATTGAGCCAGGTGCCAATTTTGCCGGCAACTGCAAGATGCAAGGCATGAAAGCCGATGTTCACCCAACACCTGCCAATAACGAGAATAAGCCTCAATAAGCCTGAAGGTGTCGGGAAGCACGAGTAAAACAAGCAAATACACGCGGTCGTTGAACAACTACGCCCGGTATTCAGGCATGGCCTTTGAGATGATGTTCATCATTGCCATTGGTGTGTTGGGCGGGGTTAAACTGGATGAGCGATTGCATACAAAACCTGTATTTGCCATTATTTGCTCATTGGCAGGCATTGCCATCGCCTTTTATATCGTGATCAAAGACACCCTTCGTCAAAACCAATCTGACCATGGCAAAAAAAATACCGATTAGGAAATTTTCAGTGCGGCTGATAGTTTTCTCTGCCATTATTGCAGGCTTGTCGCTTATTATGCAGCTCGTTTTACCACAATACAGCACACCGGCACTGCCGTTCATCGTGTTGTTTTTCTTTGTTGTGAGCCTTTTCACCCTGTACATTGTGTTACGGGACAACATCGGCAAGAATGAGCGGCGTTTTGTGTCAAGTTACATGCTGTCACGCATCATCAAATTCTTTTCGTGTATTCTGTTTTTAGCACTTTACCTGGTATTCTGCAACGAAAAAGACCGTATTCGTTTTGTCGTTGCCTTTCTCATCATCTATTTCCTGTATTCTATTTTTGAAGTGGTCATTTTGAAGAAAGAAAACGAGCACCTATATCCAACGGAAGAAAAAAACAAACAAGCATAAAGCATGAAATTATCACAATTCAAATATCATCTGCCCCAAGAGCAAATTGCCCTGTATCCCACCGCAGAGCGCGACGAAGCCCGGTTGATGGTTTTACACCGCAAAACACAGACCATCGAACACAAGATTTTCAAGGACATCGTCGATTATTTTGATGAAGGCGACATTTTTGTCACCAACAACACCAAGGTATTTCCTTCCCTGCTGTTCGGTGAGAAAGAGAAAACTGGTGCCAAGATCCGTGTTTTCCTGCTTCGCGAATTAGACGAGGAAAGCCGCCTGTGGGACGTATTGGTAGATCCCGCCCGCAAAATCAGAATCGGCAACAAGCTGTATTTTGAAGATAAAAACGGGGAAGAGAGTCTTGTGGCCGAAGTAATTGACAACACCACTTCACGTGGCCGCACCCTGCGTTTCCTCTTCGACGACAATCACGATGCTTTCAAGAAGAAACTGAATGAATTGGGTCTCACTCCTCTGCCGGAGGACATCCAGCGCCTGCGCGAAATTGTCCCTGAAGATGAGGATAACTATCAGACCATCTATGCCAAGGTAGAAGGTGCTGTCGCCGCCCCCGCCGCCGGTTTCCACTTCAGCCGTTACCTGATGAAACTTATGGAGCTGAAAGGAATAGACTTCACCGAGATCACCCTCCACGCCGGTTTGGGCAACTTCCGCGAAATTGACGTGGAAGACCTCACCAAACACAAAACCGAATCCGAGTATATGATGATTTCCGAAGCCTCTGCCGAAGCTATCAACAATGCTCGCGACAACGGCCATAAGGTGGCCATTGTGGGAACCACCACCATGAAAGCTCTGGAATCATCGGTCTATACCAATGGCCATGTCAAGGTATCGGAAGGATGGACCAACAAGTTTATCTTCCCGCCTTATACTTTCTCTATTGGCGACGCCCTGATCACGAACTTCCACCCTTCTGAAAGCCCCATGCTCATGATGGTAGCCGCTTACGGTGGCTACGAGTTCATCATGGACGCCTATAAAACAGCTGTCAAGGAAGGATACAGATTTCTCACTTACGGTGACGCAATGTTAATAACAGATTAATCCAATCAATTATGGCAGAATCATATAGCAAAGCCGGTGTTAACCTGGAAGCCGGTTATGAATCAGTAAGACTGATCAAAAAACATATCGCTCGCACCGCCCGTTTAGGAATGATAGGCAACATCGGCAGCTTCGGCGGCATGTTCGACCTCTCGCTGCTCAACATGAAAGAACCCGTGCTGGTCAGCGGCACCGATGGTGTGGGCACCAAGCTGAAACTGGCGTTCATGATGGACAAACACGACACTATCGGCCAGGATGCCGTGGCCATGTGCGTGAACGACGTGTTGGCACAGGGCGCTGCCCCGCTCTTTTTCCTCGACTATATCGCTGTGGGCAAAAACGACCCCAAGAAAATCGAGCAGATTGTCAAGGGCGTTGCCGACGGCTGTGTGCTGTCAGATTGTGCCCTCATCGGTGGTGAGACCGCCGAGATGCCCGACATGTACGACATCGATGAGTACGACATCGCCGGCTTTACCGTAGGTGCCGTGGAAAAAAGCAAACTCATCGACGGCTCCAAGGTGAATGTGGGCGACCTGCTTGTAGGCATCAGCTCCTCAGGCGTGCACTCCAACGGTTTCTCCTTGGTCAGAAAAATTATCTTCAAAGATAATAAATTAGACCTGAAACAGCATTATGACGAGTTGGGCGGCACATTGGGCGACACCCTGCTCACCCCCACCCGCATCTACGTCAAACCCGTACTGGAACTGCTGAAAAACATCGACATTCATGCCATCTGTCACATTACTGGTGGTGGCTTCGACGAGAACATTCCACGTGTACTGCACGACGGCCAGGGTATCTACATCAAGGAAGGCAGCTGGACCATTCCGCCTATCTTCCCCTTCTTGGAAAAATACGGACAAGTTCCTCATCGTGAGATGTTTAACATCTTCAACATGGGTGTCGGCATGATTTTAGTGGTGGATCCCAAAGACGAACAGCAAACCTTATCCATGTTGAAAGACTTGGGCGAAAAAGCCTCTGTCATCGGCCGTGTGACCGACAAAGAAGGCGTTGAAATTAATCTATTGTAAAAATATCGGGATAAAAGGAGACGTGGCACGCATCGTAGAAACGTAGCTTGCCACGTCTCTCTACATTAATCCTTTTCGTAATCCGGCTGTCATAAATAATTATACGCTTTAATGATGAAAAATATAGCTGTTTTTGCCAGTGGCTTCGGTTCCAACTTCGAAGCTATTATTGAAGCTGCCAACAACGGTAGGCTACATGCCAATATTGCCCTGTTGGTGGTGGACAAGCCTGCCTGTTATGCAGTGGAACGCGCCCACAACCACAACATTCCCGTATTCGCTTTTACCCCCAAGGACTACGACTCCAAGGAAGCATACGAAAAAGAGATTGTGAAGCAGCTGCATGCCTACCAGATTGATTTGATTGCCTTGGCAGGCTACATGCGTCTGGTGGGTTCGGTGTTGCTGGAAAATTATGCCCACCGCATCATCAATATCCATCCGGCTTTGCTACCCTCTTTTCCAGGCACACATTCTATCGAGAAAGCCTATAATCATGGCGTAAAAGTGTTTGGAATCACCATTCATTATGTAGATGCTGGCATGGACACCGGCCCTATCATCGACCAGGAATCTTTCAAGAAAAAAGAAGGCGAAAGCTTGGATGAAGTGGAGACTCGCATTCATCAATTAGAGCACCAGTTGTACCCCAAAGTGTTGGAGGACCTTATCAACCATTAATCCCTGATCTGCTATGAAAACAAAATGGTTTTTTCTGACGATAATTATACTTTGCTTGTCGTTGGGCCAACTGATGGCACAATCATCCAACAAAAAAGCGGACGCTTTATACCGTAAGGCACAAGACGCCTTGAAAGAGCACCATTTCGACAAAGCACAAGGTTTTCTGGAGAAAGCCCTCGAATTGGACCCAAATTTCGCGGAAGCCTACCTGTTGCAAGGCGATGTGTATAATTTCCAATCCAACTCGGTGGGAGCGGTCGCCAACTACAACAAAGCCTTGAACCTCAAGCCGAATCAGAAACCCATTTTATACTATATTACTGCCATAGAAGAATTGAAATGCGGACTGTACCAGGATGCCTACAATCATTTGCTTGTATTCCAGGAAAGGGAAAAGAACATGAGTCCCGTGCTACAAGAATTTGAGAAGGCCATGGAAACTGCCACTTTTGGCAAAGAAGCTATCAAAAACCCGATGCATTTCAATCCCATCAATATGGGTCCGAACATTAATAGCGAGCATGACGAATACCTTGCTGCCCTTACCGCCGACGAGCAGGAAATCATTTTCACGGTACGTCAGCCCAGGACAGAAAGCACCATTTGTGTCTTTTGCCAAACCGAGGAGGACTTTTATGCAAGCAAACGGGTGAACAACAGCTGGCAGCCCCGCGAGGCGATGGGAGCCCCCATTAAATCAGGTTACAACGAAGGCGCACAGTGCATTTCTCCCGACGGCCGTTATCTGTTTTACACCCTCTGCAACACCGACTACGGCATGGGCAGCTGCGACCTGTACTGGGCCAAGCGCATCGGTGATCGCTGGTCACGTCCGCGCAACTTCGGCGAACCAGTGAACAGCAAGCACTGGGAAAGCCAGCCCACCATCGCGCCTGATGGCAAAACCATCATTTTCGCCTCCAACCGTCCCGGCGGTTACGGCGGTGTTGACCTGTGGAAAACCATCATGTTGGAGGAAGGCGTATTCTCGCAACCTGAGAACTTAGGACCTGTCATCAACACCAAAGGCGACGACACCGCCCCCTTTATCCACAGCGACGGCAAAACCCTGTATTTTTGCTCTGACGGTCGTCCCGGTATGGGCGGCAAGGACATATACTACGCCACGCTGCTTAGTGACAACAGCTGGAGCGAGCCTGTCAACATGGGCTATCCATTGAACACCCCCGCCGACGAAATCAACATTTCCATCAATGCGGCAGGCAATACTGGCTACATCGCTTCCGACAAGGAAGGCGGCTTCGGTGGCTTGGATTTGTACAGCTTCACCCTGGACGAGAAACTGCGTCCCACTCCGGTTACCTACCTCAAAGGCCGTGTGATTGACGCCTTCACCAAACGCCCAGTGGAAGCCCAAATCGAGATGATAGACCTCAACCAAGACAAACTTCTGACCTCCACCACCTCCGACCCCGAAACAGGTGAGTTTTTGGCCTGTATCCTTACCGGTACCAATGTCCTGCTAAATGTCTCCAACCCCTTGTATCCCTTCTATTCCGAGAACTTCCAGATTAACCAAGAAGCCTCAGAAATGGAGCCTTACATCAAGGATATTCCGCTTCACAAGGCAGGTGTGGGCAAAACTTATATCCTGAAAAACATCTTCTTTGACTTTGACAAAAGCGACCTGCAGCCCGCGTCCTACGTGGAATTGAACCTCCTGGTGGACTACCTCAAGCAGAACCACGACATTGCTATCGAGATTGGCGGTCACACCGACGACCAGGGCAGCGACGACTACAACAACCGTTTGTCACTGGCCCGTGCCAAGGCAGTGTATGACTATTTGCTGTCGAAGGGCATTGAGGCCAGCCAGGTAAGTTACAAGGGTTACGGCAAGAGCCAGCCCATCGCTGACAACAGCACCGAAGAAGGCCGCGCCGCCAATCGCCGCACCGAGTTCAAGATTGTGGAGGTGGGGAGATAAACTTTGTAGCCTTATAGGAAAGACTATACTTTGACTAGTCGTCAAGGCAAATCCTTGAGGAAGCACGTAATTCCCCTTCTATTAGAAGGGGTGGCCGGAGGCCGGGGTAGTGACGCAAGCATCATGACGTAGACATACATCTTTACTCATGCTCATAGTTATTGATGATAAATTGTTCCAATTCTTTCATTACACTATCCAAATTATTCATAACGTCATAGTCTGTCGTTCTGAAAATTTTCAAACCTAACGATTGCATATATATGTCTCTCTGCTTGTCATAGTCTAACCGCTCATTATGTGAACCCCCATCAATTTCAACTACCAGACTAATAGATCTTGCAAAGAAATCTGCAATATAATTTCCGATTATATATTGTCTATTGAAATCAATTCCATGAAATTTTTTCTTATGCACTTGTGTCCAGAAAACGACTTCTGAAATACATCCTTTATGTCGATTTCTACGTGCATATTCACATAAATATCTGTTTTGAGGAATATTTTTCACCTTAAATTCTTTGATTATATAGTTATCAATATTATACATTTTTTATTTTT
>CACXXY010000028.1:0-20511 GCA_902771655.1 uncultured Bacteroidota bacterium
TGCAGGGTCCTATGAAAACAATGCTGGCCTCTGGGTGCTGCTTCTTCAGGATTTTGGCGTGGGCCACCATCGGCGAATCGACGGGAGCGAGGTATTTCAGCGCCATGGGGTAGTATTCCTGGATCATGCGGCATGCGGCAGGGCAGGCCGAGGTGATGAAGTTTTTGAACTCGCCAGTGCGGAGTAGCCGCGCATATTCCTTGGTGACGGCCTGCGCCCCCACAGCGGTTTCCTCTGCGTCGGCGAAACCTAATTTGGCCAGGGCCAACTTCATTACGCCAAAGTCGGTGAGGCCAAAGCTTGAAATGAAGGAAGGTGCCACGCTGGCGATTACCTTTCCTTCGCCGGAAAGCAGCTGTTTCACTTCAGCTAACTCACTGTGCACCACTTTTGCGTTCTGTGGACAGGCTAAAGTGCAGTGGCCGCACAGGATGCAACGGTCCTCGATAATCTCGGCCTGGTGCCCTTTGAAATCGATGGCCTTTACCGGGCACTCGCGCAGGCATTTGTAACAGTCTTTGCAACGCGCGTTGCGAAACTCTAAGTATTTTGACATGACAATTAGCTTTTATAGTTCAATTAGCGGATAGATTTCCTTCACGAATACCTCTTCGGCGTTGTCTTTGGTGATGTTGTGGAGCATCAGGGTTCCGTCGGTGCCTTCGGCGCAATGGCCAAGGCAGAAACTGGCCTGCAGTTCGACGGCGTCTTCCACGTCGTATTTTTTCAGTATTTCTTTCATTGCTTGGATCACATCGTAGGATCCTTTGAGGTGGCACGAACTGCCAACGCAAACTTTAATATTCATGTTGTTTTTATGTTTTATGATGAACGATTCTTCTTTTCTTGTTATGGCGTTCTTGGCGTCTTAGGGCAAGTCGCTTTTGCATGGACGCCCCTAGCCGACGCTTGTTAAATACTTAAAAATCAACTTCATTGTCGTAATAGCAGCATTTCAGCAATTGTTCCATCTCGGCTTGTGTCGGGATACGTGGGTTGGAGCCTGTGCAGGCGTCGCCAATGGCATTCTTGGCGATTTCTGGCAGCCTCTCAAGGAACACGTTCTCAGGTACAAAGCCTTGCTCGCAGGGGTAGGAGTCGGCACCGTAGTTTTTGATGCAGTGCGGGATATTAAGCTCGTCATTCATCTTGCGCAGGGCAGCGATGAGCAGGGCCACTTTTTCATCGTCGTTGTTTCCTCCCAAGTTCATGGCATCGGCAATGGCGCCGTAGCGTTGCTTGGCTTCGGGATTCTTAGCGTTGAAGGCAATCACCTTGGGCAGATACATGGCGTTGGCGGCACCATGGATGATGTGTGCGCCAAAGTCGGCAAACGCAGCTCCCGTTTTGTGGGCCATGGAGTGGACAATGCCTAACAGTGCGTTCGAGAATGCCATACCGGCAAGACATTGGGCGTTGTGCATTTCGTTGCGGGCTTGTGTGTCACCATTGTATGAGTTTACCAAGTCTCTCTGTATCATCTTGATGGCGTGCATGGCCAAGGGATCGGTGTAGTCGCAGTGGGCGGTTGAGACGTAAGCTTCGATGGCGTGTGTCATGGCGTCCATTCCCGTGTGGGCCACCAATTTCTTGGGCATGGTTTGGGCCAGGGCTGGGTCAACAATGGCCACGTCGGGCGTGATCTCAAAGTCGGCGATGGGGTATTTGATACCCTTGGCATAGTCGGTGATGATGGAAAAAGCGGTTACTTCGGTGGCTGTGCCAGAGGTCGATGAAACGGCACAGAATTTGGCTCTGGTTCTCAGTTTGGGCAGTCCGAACACTTTGCACATGTCTTCGAAAGTGGTCTCGGGATATTCGTATTTGATCCACATGGCTTTGGCGGCATCAATAGGCGAACCGCCACCGATGGCCACAATCCAGTCGGGTTGGAACTCTTGCATCACAGCGGCACCGTTCATCACGGTCTCCACTGACGGGTCAGGCTCGATGCCGTCAATCACCTTGACTTCCATGCCGGCTTCCTGCAGATAGGCAATGGCCTTGTCAAGAAAACCGAATCGTTTCATGCTTCCGCCACCCACGCAGATGACAGCGCGTTTGCCTGTAAAAGTCTTCAATGCTTCGAGAGCGTTCTCTCCGTGATAAAGGTCTCTTGGTAATGTGAATCTGTTCATTTCTTATCTTTTTTAGTTATATAATTGATTATAAGTTAGTTAATTCGATAAATTATTATCTATTATGGTTTTTTATGTTTCTTTTTTTGCGTTTTTGTATGTTCTTTATATGGTTGAAAATAAACATTTTTTACTCATCGAGAATATTGTTATTGTTGTCTTTGTTCATTTTTTGTGCCAGCTGATGTGACAATACGGCCAGCGAGGAGGGGAGGTTCTCGTTTTTCACGAGTATGCCTTGAGGCACATGTAGCAGGGTGAAGGCGAAGTTCCAAATGGCTAAGATGCCGGATTCCACCAGTTGGTCGCACACTGCTTGAGCTTGGTCGGCGGGCACGGTGATAATGCCGATTCTGACTCCGGTGCGTTCGACGTAGTTGGCTAATTTTTCCATGGGCAAGATGTATTTGTCGCCAATCTGGAGACCGTGAAGGTCGGGGTCTTTGTCGAATCCGACGGTGATCCTGAGTCCCATGCTCGAAAACTCCTTGTTGGTCAGTATCAGTCTTCCCAGATTCCCGACACCGACTAAAATGGCCTCATTCACTTTGTTATAACCCAAAAATTCGCTTAGGTCTTTCATCAGTCCGTCGGTTTTGAAACCGAGGTGTGGCTTGCCTGTCGTACTGCTAACCCCCGCCAGGTCTTTGCGCACCAGTACCGGATTCAGGTTGAGGCTTTTCGCAATGGCGGATGACGATATATATTCCTCGCCCAGCTGCTGCATCTTTTTGATGTGGCTATAGTAGAGCATCAACCGGCTTAACGTCGATTTTGCCACTACCAGCGAGGTGTTCATTTGTACTGCCATTCGATAAAAATTTATCTATTTGTTTGATGGTGCAAAAATAGTGATTTTTTCGATATGTTGTATCAAAAAAAACGATAATCATCAGAATGGGTATGAGTTAGTGTAAGTTGTTGTTTTAATGTGTTTTGAATATGTCGAATCGGAAAAGGATACTTGAAAGTTTTGGGTAAAGGAGTGAAGAATGAAATAATTCTTGCGGCAACCGTGGAAATAAATTTTCTCATTTGTGTATAATTCGGGAAATTTGTGTAAATTTGCAAAATCAACTTGTGGCTTTTGGAATCTGCTGTCTCTTCATCTGGCGAAATCACTTCCTCCATCGAGAAAATCTCGGATGTGTTCACCACATATACCGAATTCCCGTCGCATGGTTTCAATCAATTGTATAAAGCCCAACGTTACGGCAAGTGGTTTGTGCTGAAGGGACTGAAACCGGAACACCAACAAGAGACGGTGTATAAGCGTCTGCTTGTCAAAGAGTTCGAATTGGGGGTGCAGATGGATCATCCCAATATTGTCAGAACTTTCAGTTATGAAACAGACCCTGTAGCTGGTCCGGTTATTGTGATGGAGTATGTGGATGGTATGACGCTCAAGGAATTCCTCAAGCAGAATCCTTCCCGACAGACAAGGCTGAAGATTGCCGAGGAACTGTTGTCGGCGATGGATTATTATCACAGCAAACAAATTATACACCGTGACCTCAAGCCCGACAATATCCTTATCACGAACAATGGGCACAATGTGAAGCTCATTGACTTTGGCTTGGCGGACACCGACTACCATGGCATCTTGAAACAGCCGGCGGGTTCCGAAAAGTATGCCGCACCCGAGCAAAAGTCTGGCGAGCTGCCGCTTGACAACCGAGCCGACCTCTATGCCTTTGGGGTTATCTTGCGACAGCTGTTTCCTCATGACTACAGTGGTGTCGCCCGCAAATGCATGCAATATGACCGCGAGAAGCGTTACAACAATGCGGAAGAAGTGTTGCAAGGTCTCAAACACAGACAGGCTTTCATTCCAATACTTGTCTTTGCTGTTTTGTTATGTGTTGCGGCAGGTGCATGGGCGTTATTGTCAAGATTGCAAAATAATCAGGCAGAGACTATTACAAAAGAGACAGAGGGTATTACTGCCTCTGATACCTCTTCTGTGAATGTAGTGGAAAACGGTGATGTTCAGACTTTGTCAGCCGTTCAAGAAGAGAAAGAAAAGGCGGCAGAGACCTTGCCTCAAGAGGAATCAAACAGGGCAGAGCCTATAACTCCAATATCTGCAAAAGAGACTAATAATCAGACAGATGATATTTATCCGCAGATTTCCTCGGAGGTGAAGAAGGGCATAGAACATGCGTTGGACACGGTTTTCCGTCGGTTTTGGGATTGGGAGAAGATGGCGACAGCTCAAGGAAAGGCACCCATTGACAAATTGGCGGAATATACACAATCGGATTTCTTCCAGAATAATTACAGCATTCGCGAGCAACACCGCGAGATTGTAATGAATGATATCTTGCGGCGTTATCCGCAGTGTGAGCCTATCAGGGAGAAGATAGCGGAATACTATAATTACATCTTCGCGAAGCGGATGATAGCGGTGGGCAATCTGGTGTATGCATGGCAGATGGAGCTGCGCTAATCGCGGAGACAGCGGACGGAACAGCCTGAATTTGGATATAGGTTATAGATGTTTGTATGGGCATCATAGTAGGACAATATTAATGTGGGAATTCCCTCTTCATTGAGAGAGGAAGACCAATAATATGCTTTGTTATACTCATCATAGCTACCATCGGAAAAATGACCTACTTGGTTTGCCGAGAAACCGGTGGCATTGTTGGAGTTTACATCGTAGTATATTGCACAGCTGTTTTGCGGGGTGATGTTGTCAATGCTAACACACCATGCGTGGGAAGCCAGTGCTTTCGCTATATATGTACTATCGTTACCGCACACATATTGACTTTGGCTGCCAACATAATTCCGCAATTGCTCCCATTCTGTTGCACTTGGCACATGCCAGCCAGTTGGACAGATGCCTTGTACTCCGCTGGGATTGGTGTTGCTGGCGGAGTCAACATGCATTACGGCTGTCCAATTGTACAGGAAACCATGGGTGGGTACAAGATTATCATTGCCATTTGGCAAGTATCTATAGGCTACCGAGTTAGAGGCCGTGGTGCCAAGAGGGATGGCAGTGCCGTTGGGAAAATGCGTGGTGCGTAGGTTTTCCTTCATCCAACATTGTTGCCCGATTTGCACAGTATGGTAGATGTTGTTGTCGTAGTCCCTTACGGTGTCGGCTCCGGGACAGGTCTGGGCATCAATCAATACTACATTGTTGTCAAGAGGAGAGTAAGTGGTGGTAAAACTCTGCTCTTCCCCGTACGATGTGCCTACGCTGTTGGTCGCGTATGCCCGTATATGGTAGGTGACTCCAGGGGTCAGACCATTTATAACGCTGAAAAACCGACCCGTGCCGTTTCCATCAGTAGTGTGGTTGTCGTTTATAGTGGGATTTTGTGTTGCGCTCCAGCACAGTCCGCGTGCTGTTACGGCTGTGCCGCCACTTGCAGTCACAAAGTTGGTTCCAATGGCTGATGTGGAGGTGATGTCATTGATTGCTGTGGTCATCACGGCAGGCAAAATGACATTGTTTCCATTTATGCCAGTGTCGTCAAGAAGGCAGCGGACGGATAAAGCATAACAAGTTAGTAGATGGTTTACAGTTACTTGAGAAACATCAATGCGTAGATGATTTGCGCCACCACCTGTATAGTTGGGTCCAGTAGTGGTCCATAACTTACAAATATAACCAAAATCACCAAAACCTGCAATGCACAAACCTGCACCATTACTTCCTACAGGGACAGCTGAGAAGCCTGTGGCATTGTTGAGTAGCTGATTAAAGTTTGCATTGCAGGAGTTGTTGGAGCATGGTCGGTTCCATCCGTATGTAGCGGTCAGTGCTTTGGAAATATAAGTGTTGTTGCCGTTGCACCCATACTGGCTTTGACTGCTCACAAAGTTGATAAGTTGTGTCATTTCAGTACTGCTGGGTACATGCCATCCATGGGGGCAGATGCCTTGGATGTCACTCGGATTGGCGATACTACTTGGCTCACCGTGCATCACTGCCGTCCAATTATACAGATAGCCGTAAGTGGGTACGTTGTTGCTGTTGCCGTATGGAGGATAGCGGTAAGGTGTGTTATCGGAGAGTTCGCTTCCGCTTCCGGAGGGGATGGCAGCCCCGTCGGCATAGCACGTGGTACGCAGGTTCTCCTTCATCCAGCACTGCTGTCCGATTTCAACTGTCGGATAGATGTTGCCGTCATAGTCGGTCACGGAGTCTATGCCACAATAGAAAGGATTGCTGGCGGAGGGTTCCAAGGTGGTGAAAGTCCGCTGTTCCCCATAGCTTGTCCCTATGCTATTGGTAGCGTATGCCCTCACATAATAGCTGGTGTCAGCCGTCAGCCCTGAAAGATGGCTTGGGAAGGCACCGGTGCCGCTCCCATTATTGGTATGGCTATCGTTTATCGTGGGATTTGGCGAAGTGCTCCAGCATACGCCTCGTGCCGTCACAGCTGCTCCCCCGTCCGAACTCACATTGCCACCGCAGTATGCGATGTTAGCGGTAATATTGGTAACTGGGTTGGTAGTCACTGTGGGCAGAACAGCAGGTGCGGTGGTGAAACTCAGTTGGTTTCCGTATGCCGTGCCTGCGCTATTGGTGGCATACGCCCGCACATGGTAAGTGGTGCCGGCAGTCAGGTTGGTCATGTTACTGGTAAAACTACCAGTGCCATTGCCATTAATGGTATGGCTATTGCCTATTGTCGGGTTCTCTGAGATACTCCAGCATACACCTCGTGTCGTCACAGCTGCACCGCCATCGTAAATCACTTCACCACTACATGTGGCCTCGTTGTAGGTGATATTGGTCACCTCGATGGTGGTCACTTCGGGCAATACTATTGTTGTGCTGAAAATCATCCTTTCACCGTAGTTGGTTCCTATGGAATTTCTGGCATAGGCGCGATAGTAATAACATACACCGGGCTGTAAATCGGTGACAGTATAAGAAAAATCGCCTGTTCCTGCACCCGAAGTATAGGAGGAGGCATTGTTCATGTCTGCATTGTCGGCAACGACAAAACCTCTTTCCGTTACTGTATAGCCTCCATCACTCGTTACATTACCGTTCAGCTGGGCACTGTGGGTGGTGATTGCCGTGACTTCCAAAGTGGAAACAACAGGTAAGGGGAGATGGAAAATCAAGCTTATCTCCTCAGAAGCATATTGCGCTTTTTGAATTTCCTCACTGGAGAATTCCATATCATTAATTTGACAGAATCCTTTGTACTTCATGATATCACCGAGGGTGAAAGGCATTAGTGTGATGCCCTTGGCGTTATCTGGCTGCTTCTGGATTTTGATTATGCTGCTCATGCCAAGGTATTCTATGGAGTTTTGTCCTGCATGTCCTTTGTTCACCATCTTGATTTGCAGAATTCCGTTGTCAGAGCGCGCATGGAGCAGATAGGTCTGAGGTGTGGTCAGCCTTGCTTTGAACAGATGAACACCCTTCGTCAGCATCCCGCTATAGCTGGTCATGCTTTTCCCGTTTATGTCAATAATTTCCAAGTGTACTTTCGACTCCTTCGGCAGTTGTAGAGAAAAGTCTGTCTCTCCCTCGAAAGGGTTCGGTACATTCTGGAAAAGATGGAACGCTGGGTTTTCTGTGGAATGGTTTTGCAAGCCTGTTTGGCCAATAAAAAGGATGGTGTCAGGGTAATAGAGCACTTCCTGCCATAACTTTGTCACATTGTCAATAAGCACGTTGTCCAGTTTCACATGTTGGTTGTACTGATCACGTCCAGTGAAGCTCAGTGTTATCTGGTCCTGAGCCACAATGAACGGACTGATGCTTATCAGAAACAGGAGAGATATTAGGATTTGTATATTCGACTTTCTCATGGTGAAAAAAATATTAAAAAAAAACTATTTGTCTCTTAGAATGATGCGAAATCCATTGGAAATGCTATGATTGTCGCTGGAATATGAATTTCTGGCTGTCACTCGGCAATAAGTGGGGAGAAAAGTCCATGCGCCTCCGCGTAGTATAAATCTATTCCCCTCGTCCGAAATGGGCTCTGTCTGTGTGGCATCGGGGTATGGCCCGTATGCATCCAAACACCATTCCCACAAATTTCCACTCATATCGTATAAACCTAATTCATTGGCTTGTTTTTCGCCTATAGGGTGCAGTCTGCCGCTTGTATTGTTCTTATGCCAGGCCACCTCATCAACCTCATTGTTGCCACTGAAACGGTAATGTTGCGACTTGTGGCCGCCTTTCGCGGCAAACTCCCATTGCGCCTCGGTGGGTAAATTGAATGACAGTCGTGTCATTACATTCAGTCTTTCTACAAACTGCAGGGCTTCCGCTTGCGATACATTATAAGCGGGAAAATCATCGCCTTTCCCATACAATTCCGACCAGTCCAGGTCGTGCCCCACAATCGTATGCCATTCTTTCTGGGTGATTTCATACTTGCCAATAAGGAAATTCATAAGCGTAACTTGATGCACAGGACTTTCGTCATCAAGGGCATCCTCGTCGTAACAATCTCCCTGTGCATTCGTGTTTTGGGCTCCCATCATATAGCTTCCGCCTTCCACACGGACCAGATTGGCCATCAGATTCCGAATCACAGCTTTCTGTTCTTCACTGATGTCAATATCATCCGCCCAATTGATGATGATTCCGTTTACATAATCGACTTTGGTAAGGTCATTATTCTCATAGATATAATCTCCCTGTTTGAGTATAGGATCCTTGGAACAGCAGGAGAACATTGTGCATAATCCAATCAGTAAGGCAGTGAAGATTATGGTATAAATATTCTTTCTCATAACTCACTCCTTTCTTTTTTAGGCTTGTCGTTTTGCTTGAAAGGCAGGCTGAAGCCGATGCCGGCTCTCGCGCCTATAGCGTAGCGCATATCATTGAGTTTGTTCAAATTGTAAACCATGCTGCTTGCTTCGATAGAGAAGGCCAATTTCCAAACGTGGAACATCACGCCGAGCGAGGCGGTGGGACCGTAATAGCTTCTTTTCAGCAGTCTATACCAGCCTTGGTTGCTCTCGAAATTCAGAGAGCGGTAGCCAAAACCGGCGCCCAGGTGAACGGAAAGCAGTTGGCAAGGACGGACAACCAATCCCAATTGTCCGCTTATATAAGTGGTTTTTGAGATGCCGGAAAGGACATAATGCTGGTTTTCTTGGAAGTCAGAGAAGGCACCTTTGTAGTTGAAGTTGGTCATGGCGCTGAAATACCAGCCGACTACTTTCACTGTTCCAATCTTGAAGCCAAAAGACCATTGTGGCATGGAGGTATAAGCTGTATTGAGCGTGAAAAATACCGATTGTGGTAAGGCCTTGAGTTGGGTTTTCCTTTCGCTGGCCTTTTGTCGGCGGTCAGCGGTTTTTTGTGCTTTTTCGGCTTCTTTTTCAGCGGCGAGAAGAGCCCGTATAGATACTTTGGTCGTGTCAGTAGTCGTTTTTTCGGCGGCAATTTGTTCTTTCGAGGTTACTTTGTCCGTTTTGTTGGCGTTTGGGTCTGAAGCGGGAAACATAGGTGCTACCTCTTCATTGTTGTCGTTGTTTTGGGCTCCCAGGTCATAGTCCATGGCGAGGCGGAACCCTGTGTTCACGTCTTTGCCACCCTGATACATGCTCTTTCGGGTGCTTACGCGGCACTGGTCAGCATGACCTTCAGTGCAGCCGCCACGGGCCACTCTGGCAATGCCATCGCTGCTACCGGTGGGGTTCTGTTGAGCCTTCTCGCTATATATTCCATACAGGTCGCTGCACCATTCCCATACGTTGCCGCTCATGTCATATAAGCCTAACGCATTGGGTTGTTTGGTGCCCACGGTATGTGGCTTGCCACCGCTGTTGTCATAATACCATGCCACCGAGCTTAGTTCATTGCTGCCGCTATATAGGAAGGAGAAGTCTCCTTGACGGCCACCTCCGCGGGCAGCGTATTCCCATTCTGCTTCTGTGGGAAGACGGTAATTCATACCGGTTTTTTGATTCAACCAAAGAATGAAGATTTGTACTTCGTTCCATGAAACATTGTGTACGGGCAGGTCATCTCCGACAATGTGGCTCGGATTAGTGCCCATAATTTCTTTCCACAGTTTCTGTGAAACCTCATATTTGGCAATCGCGTAACTTTTTAGTGCCACCTGATGTGCGGGTTTCTCATCGTAGGCGCAGTGGCTATTTTGCTCAAAGGTGCATCCCATTGTGAAATTTCCGGCGGGAATGACGACCATTTCCAAACTGACCTCTCCGTTTCCTGAGAGGGTGGAGTTTTTGTTCTGTGAATAGATATACCAAGGAGAGAGAACGAGCATAAGCCCAATAATCAGCCTCATACAAACTCGGAAACTCTCACTGGTCATTTCAATGCATATTTTTCTGCAAATCTACATAAAATTCCCGAATTACACAAAGGCTGATAAATTTTATTGTAAGGATGCGATTTATCGCGTCCGGAAATGGTTTTCAGTTTTCAGTTTTCAACTTCCTAAAGTCTCAAGCTCACCTCTGTAAGTCCTCCCTTGTTGCCTACCACAAAGAGGGTGGGAGGGTTTTTGCCTCGTGTGAAGTTGTCGAGATACAGAGGCTGGCCGAGAATGAGGCAGGCGCAGTGGAAGCTGTCATTGGCTTTGAGTTTCGAGTTTTCGCTCTCTACGACTACAAAGTCTCCTTTGCCGAGGTGGCGCAGGAGCACGCGTCGGTCGGGTGCCCAGGCGATGCGTACGCATTGGCCTTCGGGGATTTCATTCGGATAGAGTGCCCGTCCGAGCACAAAATCAGAAGACTCGCCTGTGCGTTTATAATGGGCAAGAAAATCGTCCCAGTCATGGAAACCCACGCAGCGCGCTAATATGGAGAGGGTGGAGTAGCGGGTGGTGTCGTAGCCTTCCACATAACCCCAGATGCGCTTGAGGGTGGTTACACCTAAGGTTTCCTTGCATCGTTCCTGAATCACGCCAGTAAGGAACTGGAAATCCGCAGGGGTTTTCATCTTGCGGGAAACGGAAGCCTCTACCATAGTGCGAAGTTGTATAATGTCGTTCTCGTTTTGGGGCATAATGGGGCTGCGGGGATTTTTCTTTTCGATATTCGTCTAATTATTAGATGCAAATATACATATAATTCTCGAATTACATACAGATATATATATTTCTGTAAGGACATAATTTATCGTGTCCCCAAAATCCCCCAAAAATTGAGGAGAAATACTAGATTTGCCAAATATTTACATGAATATTGTGATACTATGTCTTGTGGCAAGTGTAATTTTAGACTTTACAAAAATTCTATGATGCAAGCCACTGCGGCGGGAATGCAAAAGAATTGGAGGGCATAGCTTAGCGCGGTGAAAACACGATTGTCAAAAAGATCTACACTGCTTTTTACCCAGAACCATCGTGGTGGCACGGTCTCAGCCCAGCCGGTGAAGCCAATGATAAGGCCTAGTAGCGCCGAACCAGCGCCCGCATAGAGTACCCAGTCCTCAATGTCACCCATTGCGAAATAACCCGCAGCTAGAATCAGGACTATGGGATTGAGTATATTTAGAATCCAAAGCAGTACTTTCATAAACTGTTATTTGATGAAAAAGTGGGGCATTTCGCCCCACTTTGGCGGGTGACTATTTCCCTTCGGCAAAGTCTAACAGTTTTTTGCCAAGTTGCTGGACTGTCCAATCTGGATCGAACTTAAACCCAGCCTTGGTTGCCAGTTCTCTTAATGCAGCTTTTACAGAACCGCATTTTTCCACCATCTCTTTGCTCACTTCGATGGAGTTGTCTTCGTTTTGCCAAACCATGTGACCGGCAATTTTTTTGCCTCTTTTCTTGTCACCTTTTGTAATGGAACCTGTTGCCATAATTGTTAAATTTTAATTTTGCCTACTCTTTAACGGATTTTCGGCAATACTCCTATTGTTGTCTGTTTTCTGTTATTTGACGTTTTAACGCATTGCAAAGTATGCAATGACACCCAAGATGATGATGGCAAGAATCAGCCAGAGAATCCAATTGCATTTCTTCTTGTCCGAAACGACCTCTAAACTGTAGTTCCCGCGTTTGCCGATACCTTTTTCCGCTTCCTCGTATTCAGCAATTTCGATACCGTATCGTTTAGCGCACTTTTCTATCTTCTTGAACTTGTCGGCGGGCCACATGGGATTGGTGAATGCCACCTTGGTTCCGTCCTTCAAAGTCAGGAACATCCCCATGTCAGTAATCTGTTTGGAGAGTTTCTCATCGAATTTGCCGTCTTTTTCTTTGCCGACAATTTTGTCTACTGTGTCGATTTCATTGCCGATTTCATTTTTCGGGAAAGCTTTCTGCAGATCCGAAAGTGTGGCGTTCGGGTGCAGCTCAAGGTAAGCCTCCATAATTCCTAAAGCCGTCCATTTCTGTGACTGACCATAAACTCTTACTTTTTTTGACATAATAACTGTTTTTATAGTTCTTGATTTGATTTTTTTTGATTATTTTTTCAAGTTAGATCTCATTTGTTTCAACTCTGCAATCCATTCGGAAGGTACGGTGTTGTTTTTGCTGATGTTGAGAGGATAAGCGAACTTTTTTTGGGCAAGTTCATCCGTTTCTTTTTTTTCAGCCTGGATTGTGCTGTCCGTGTATTGCCACTCCCAATAGCAGTTGTCTATCAGTCTGTTCACAATTGTTTCCGCATTTTTTTCATCCGTGTTTGGTGCCATAAGGGCTCGCAAGGTTCTCCGCAGGGTTGAGCTCTTGAACGGACCGCAGATGTGCCAGCGGATACGACGACTCATATCGCTGCTGATGCCAAAATAAAGTGCCCAATATGTTTCACCGTGTATTTGTTGGATTTGAATACTATTGTCGGGAATAAGATGTCTTTTGGAGAATTGAGAGAGAATCTTTTCGGCGTCCTGTTTTGGGAACCACCAGCAATATACACCAGGAAGTTTCTCCACTTCCAGATGTCGCTCTTGGATTTGCTGACGAATTAGTGCGGCAGATTGAATAATTTTCCCTCCATTTTTGGGAGAACTTATGTTTTTTTGTGAAATGGTTGATAAAGCTGTCATTTTTTTTGTTATTTATAGTAATGTTCAATTACTTTTGTATGCAATCGCCTCTTCGGATAAAAACAAAAAAAAGACGTGGCCTGTCTTTGTCGTCAAAGAGGTTCTAGCAAAACCCAAGCAGAAAACAAAAAACAATCCACGCCTGTTGCAGACGTAAATCACCATCTTGCGCTTCTGCTTTAGTGGTAAAATTTGCTAGATTTCTTTGACTAAACAAAAAAGCGATTACGAAAATCTAAAGAACGTTACATGTTCATAGTGAAACACGCTGCAAATATAATAAAATATCATTTATAAAAGCGTGAATTGTTTTTTTTTTTCAAAGAACGCTGTGAAAATTTCACTTTTCCACAATGCAAAAATAGCAACTTGATAGATATGTCGCTTAGTCCGAATTGGTCCTTTTTGCCCTTTTCCCCTGCGAAACACTCTCCTTGAACGTAAAGCGTGAGACATCCCATAGGCACAGCCCCAAAATCTCTTGAGGGCGATATGCATGTCGTTGGGGGGATGTGCGTACATACAAACATGAATCTTCCACAGATATGAATCTCCTACGGAGATTTTATAATGGTGATGGGCATTTTACGTGCTACAAACATGAATCTTCTACAGGCATGAATCTTCTCCGAAGATTTTGAAAGCCGCGGCACACGCTTTGTCGGAATCGCGTGCGATTCCATATCTGTAGCAAGATGATGTCGCATTATTTCCAAAGAATCGCGTAGCGATTCCATATCTGTAGCTCGCGATGGTTCACATACAATTTCCCGTGAACCTCATTAGAGGTTCCATGTCTATATCAGGTTCTATGTATGGTGTGAATTTAAAAATCTCCCATTGGTTTAATGTTTTATTGTTAAAATATTACAATCAATTTTCTAATATATTGATTTTCAATGTTAAAAATTTTTGGAAAAGTGTTGAAAAGCATTGTTTTCCATAGTATCTTTGCATCGTGTTTTTCGGTACGATAAGAAAGTCAGCAAGAACAGAAACGACTTGTTGTATTGGAACCGAAAAATACAAATCAGGAAATGAAAAATTAGAAGAAAGGAGAAACGCTATGGAAAACCCAAAAGAACAAAATCCCATTGCAGAGGCCAGAAGATATGTGGCCAATGCAAAGGAAAACATAGAGAAAGCCAAATTTGATCCGGAATTGGGAAGCTATGTTGACAGGAAATATATTAAAACGGCGGGTAATATCCTTTGGAGTGGTTGTCTGATAGCTTTGGATGCATTACTGCATGTGCGTAAAGGCAAGGGCCGCCCGTCAATAGAAAAGTACAAGAAGGCGGCAGCTCAGCGCGACCGTAAATTGCTTCATTCCATAAATCTTGGCTATGAAATAATGCATCTTGTGATGGGCTATGATGGCAACATGGAGAAAAAGATCTCGGATGCGGGTTTTGAGTGGGCAAACACAATCATCGACCGCTGCGCCCTGCTGATGCCAGGGCCTGTGCCGCCACCAGCAGTGTCGGAGCCTGATCCATCGTCATCAATGTCAGGAATGGCATCGACATCAACAATGTAAGGGGCTGACTTCCCCTGGAAAAGGTTGACAGATTTGGGAAGGTTAAACTAAATTGGCATTGTTTCGTTGTTCTATTTTGCTTTATTGTATGTCGCGTCATCCATGGGCTCCAGCCACTCGTTGCTGGCACCTTCCTGTACGTTTAATGCCCTATCATCTCCATCCCCACCATCGGTTTGGTGTCAATCAGCTTCAGCGATTTCACCATTTGGGCGGTGCCCTCTTTGTACTTCTTGAAATGGGCGGTCTGGAGATGGCTCTGGTAAGCCTCTTGGTCGGCGTAGATTTCGAGGATGTAGATTTTGCAGGGGTCTTCCTTGGTCTGCATGGAGAAGAGGGTCAGCACACCGGGCTCCACCTTCACAGAGGTCATCCCAACCTCTTTGGCGTAAGCCAGATACGCTTCCAGATACTCTGGCACCACCTCTATTTCAGCGAGGCGGACGATGCGCTCGCCGAATTGCCGCAGGGGCACATTCTCGCCGAACAACCGGCGGGCGTTGTCGGTGAAGATGTCCTGCGGGTTAAGTCCGTGCGAGGCGAGACGCTCCTCCAGGGCCTGCTTCCCGCTGATGAGCACCGGCTCGGCCACATACGGGTAGTCGCTGCCATAGAGGATATGGTCGGGCGTGGTGATGGTGAGAAGCGCGTCGAGGACGTCATCGGTGGGTGCGCCGGCCAGGTCGTAGTAGAGGCGCGAAAGGTTGGCATCGACATCCACAGGCTGCATAATGCCCTGTTTCACCATCACGGGCAGCAGAGAACGGAAGCGCGGCAGGGCGTTAGGCAGAAACGAGCCGCAGTGCGGTACCACTACCTTCAAGTTCGGATAGCGAACCAACACGTTGTGTGCTACCATATTGAGTACCGAACGCGAGGTCTCGGCCAAGTATTCGTAGCTTGCTAACGGCACGTCGGCAATCAGCTGTGCGTTGACCGCAGAGGGTTTGTGCGGATGCAGGATGACGACGGTTTTTTGCGCATTAAGGTAGGCCATCAGTGTGTCCAAGGCAGGGTCGCCGAGGTACTGCCCGTAGCTGTTGGTAGCCAACTTGATGCCATCGGCACCCAACACCTCCAAGGCGTAGCGTGCCTCCTCCAAAGCGTGCGGCACATCAGGCAGGGGCAACGCGGCGCAGAACATAAAACGCCCTGGAAAACGGGCCTTTAGCGCGGCGCACTCCTCGTTGTACTTGCGGCACACTTTTGCCGAAGCCTCCGCGTTGCTGAAGAATGGCTGTGGCGCAGGCATCGTCAGCACGGCAGTCTGGATGCCGGCCTTGTCCATAAAGGCAATGTGTTTCTCCACGTCCCAGTCTGGGATGGGAAACCCCTCATCCATCTCGGCGCCGTTGGCCTTGATGTAGTCGAGGTAACCCTGCGTGATGGCGTGGCTGTGGAGGTCGATTTGCGCTGAAGTGTGCGCAATAAATAACGCCATAAAGCTGATTATCAGTGTTTTTCTCATAGTGAATTTGAAATTACAAAATACCTCTCACATCCACTTCCGTTTCCCCATCGTCCGCACGATGCTGTCCCACCAGCGGGTGGGCAGCAGCCAGTGGAAGAACACCATTGTCGAGGAGAGGCGTCCGATGCGGTAGCGTGTGCGGGGGCGACGGGCGTTCACGGCGCGGCAGATGGCCTTCCTGACCACGGAGGGGTCGGAAATGCTCGACGACTCGTACATGCCCCGCAGGTTCTGCGCCATCATCGCACCCGTTTCGGCATAAGCGGTATCCTTGGAGGTCTCCGCGAGGTGGTCGGCGGCAATGATGCCCCAGTTGGTCTTGATGGCTCCGGGCTCGATGATAACTACGTCGATGCCGAAGGGCTGCATCTCGATGCGGAGTGCGTCGCTCAGCGCCTCGACCGCATACTTCGACACGTGGTACCAGCCGCCATAGTAGATCACCGATTTGCCTGCCACCGACGCAATGTTGACGATGCGGCCGCTGTGTTGCTTGCGCATCGTGGGCAGCACCAACTGGCAGAGCCGTGCCAAGCCGAAAATGTTGACTTCAAGTTGGTCGCGGGCATCGTCCATTGGCACGTTCTCCACCGCCCCGAAGTAACCGTAGCCGGCATTGTTGATGAGCACGTCGATGCGTCCCTCGCGGTCGAGCAGGGTCTGCACCCCTTGCCGCATCGATGCTTCGTCGGTGACATCCATCTGTATCGGCACAATGCCCCATTCACGGAGCGGTTCCATACGTTCCACACGGCGGGCGGCGGCATACACCTTGTGCCCCTGTTTCGCCAGGGCCACGGCCGTGTCGTACCCGATACCGCTGCTCGCCCCGGTCAAGAGAATGATTTTATTGTTTTTATCCATTTGTTGTTTGATTAAATTACGAGTGCAAAAGTAAATAAATTTCAAAGGCAGAACATGTTTTTAATAAAAAATCACATCAAACCCTTGGAAATCAGAAAATAATATGTAATTTTGTCCCGTTGTATTTTCAGATTTTGTTGAAGGGACTTGCAGGGTTTGGAGGTTTGACTGAAAAAGATTAAAAATTGAAGTCTCCTAAACGCTTTCGCCTTTTTCGCCTATGGGAAAACGAGTTATACTTTTTATCATATTTTTTATATGTACATGGACAGCCTATGCGCAACAGTTTGTCATTAAAGATACCGTCTATGCCAATATAGATCGCTGTTTCTTGTATGCCGATGGAGATTTCTGGTTCAGGCGCAACATCCATGACGACATAGTTCCCTGTATGAAGCGGGATGACGGAAAAACATTCCTCTATTTTACTGATATTGACACTGCAAAATTCCAATACGAGTACAATTTTTCGCAATGCAGCAGATTAGTTGTCATTCGGAAAAAACGTGTCAGCTATGTGGATTTTGTCCCGCAACCAGATTACATAGACACGCTGCGTACAGGCAAAACCTTTGATGTTTTGCAGCAGCGCGACATTCCCACGTTCACCTACCAGTCGGCCGATGCTCCCGAATTGCAAACACTGCGGCGGAAGTACAACTTGGATTCTGTGGCCAGCACAGGAGATGAAGTGACGCGAATATTGAATGTTCTGCATTGGGTGCATAATTACATCCGACATAATGGTAGCGCAGGTTTGCCCAAGAAGGAGAGAAACGCGGAAACGATTGAAAAGTTTGCCCAAAAGAAGGGAGTGAATTGCCGCGGTTTGGCGCTCTTTGCCAACGAATGTTATCTGGCGTTAGGTTTCCGCTCGCGCGTTGTCACCTGCTTGCCCCGAAATTACTACGATGATTGCCATGTGATTAACGAAGTCTATTCTGTGCAGTTGGGCAAATGGCTGTGGATTGATCCCACCAATGAGGCATACGTAATGGATGAGAACCAACAACTGCTCAGTGTCTTTGAGGTGCGTGAGCGAATCATTCAGGGCAAACCGATTGAGCTCAATGCTGAGGCCAATTGGAACAATCGATCCAAAGTTTCCAAGGAATATTATTTGGATGATTATATGGCCAAAAATCTTTTTTATCTTTCGTACATCCTTCATTCCACGTATGGAGCCGACTCCCGCACGCCCGAAAGTACAATAGAGTTTTTGAGACTAAAACCTATGGAAGTGGAGCAAGGAGAGACGGTGAAGAGCAACACATTCAACCACATCACTATCCGGGAGTACTTTACCAACAATCCCCAATTGCTGCGTTAGCAGGAATCGAAGTCGTGGGGATACATGGCTTTTATTTCACCAATCGGTGGGAAAGAAAACAATAAAAAAACGCAGCCTAATATAGCATTTCCAAGTGCGAGTTTCTTCGGTCTTCACGGCTGCAAAAGTACATAAAAATCCGCCACCCAAGCTTTCACCCGAATTGCGGAATTATTGATTATCGGAGATCTACACCCTCTTTCCCATCTCAAACGCCTCCTACCCTCTTTCCCATCTCAAACGCCTCCTGCAGCTTGGCGTTGCCGGCAATCTCGTTCGGGCTGCCCACGCCGCCGCAGAAGAGGTGGCCCTTGAGTGCGGACTTGCCGTAGCAGTCGATCCAGCCGGTGAGACCGCCCTCGGCGCGTTTCGGCACGAACTCCTCGTTCTCGGCAGCTGTGGTCAGCAGATAGACGTCGCGGAAGCGGTAATCCTTGGGGTACATCGCGTTCATGCGGTCGATGAGGGTCTTCATCTGGCCGCTCATCTCGTAGTAGTAGATCGGTGTGGCCCAGCAGACCACATCAGCGTTGAGCACGCTCTCCATGATGGCCGGCACATCGTCCTTGATGACGCAGGCACCCGTCTTCTGGCACGACAGGCAGCCGATGCAGAACTTGATTTCCTTGCCTCTGAGCGAGACAAACTCCACTTGATGCCCGGCGGCTTCCGCGCCCTTGGCAAACTGCTCCGCCATCGCATGGCTGTTCGAGCCCGGGCGGAGACTGGTTGAAATTACGATGACGTTTTTCATATCTATAAATCGGTATTTGTTTTATTGCTTCTTAAAAAAAGGACAGCGATTTCCAATACATTGATTGTTCTGTTTAGAGTGCTCGCATACCACAATCGGTTTTTCCATTTCCACAGCGAAATGCTCTTTGACAAAATCTATGGCAGACAAAATGGACAGGTAGGAATCGCGCTTACAGCAACGAGGCCCGCCGATATCGCCAATTTCACTCAATGACTTTGCCGTCATCTTGTGAGACAAAGCAAATGGTTCCTTTGTCAATGGTGTGGATTTGGAGATGATAGAGATGAACATACCTGAGCTGATTCCTGCACCGCAAGCCCCCCAGAAGCCACAAGCCCCTCCTGGCACACATTTTCCGCGATTCATCATTTCAGAGAGTGCCTGTTGAAGGTCTATCTGCCCTCCTGCATTCTTGTAGGCTGTCAACAAGGCAGCACCTACCATGACATGATGCTCAGGGCCGTGTATATGACAGAACGGCAAGGCCATCATCTGCTTGATGATATGGACAGGGTCTTTCGATGTTTCTTTGAGGCAAAGGCCAACAATGGTGTCAAGCCCTGCCGTATGGCAGTCGTTGCAGACATAATGGCCTTTAACGCAACGAGTCTTGCTATTCTCTTTTTTATGGCAGATGGCACACTCCATCAGTTCATCGACTTCCAGATATTCCAACTGAGCCTTACATATCAAACATTCCTCTTTCATAAATTCCGATTAGTTGTTTTTTATTGAGTGTCTTTTTTGTCAATTACCCATTGGTACTTTTTGGGGCCAACTTTGGGGGCACTTTTGAGGGTACTTTTTGGGGCAGTGCCCTCAAACCGTTGTATTGGGAGCACCAATGCGACCTCATCTACTTCCAGACGGTTTTTCAGTTCCGGTTCGCCTCAGCCAGCCTGTTTCCAGGCATTAAGTATCAATGGGAAACCAGAACATTTCTGAGTGAAAATAAAATGCATATTTTATTCGGCCTGTATGAGGTTGGTGACTAAGGAACTACAAGTGTTGTTATTTTTTGATGTAATCAGAAATCAATTCTTTGATTTTGTCTTCAGCTTTTTCTTTACCGACTAACGAAATTAACTGATTGTAATCTTCAATTTCATTATCAGAAAAGGTAATCACAATCTGTCTTTCTTCACGTCCAGCAATGTGAGAGTAATTCTCTGGATGTGCCCAAAAACAATTACTGCAAAACTCTATATCCTTAATTGTCCAATTTGGACAATGTTCACACGTCCATGATTTTGCACGGTTGGCAGATGGACTTAGAAGCATATAACAGTCGATGTTGTCCGTTTGTTCTCCTCCTATCTCGTATGGCACTCTATGGTCAATTTGAAGCAATCGTTCTTCCATGGGTTGCAAATAAACAAAACATACCGCTCCATATTTATCAATTAAGGCTTTTTTTAGAGCCTGAGACA
>CACXXY010000028.1:20557-27751 GCA_902771655.1 uncultured Bacteroidota bacterium
CAAGGACTATGCTGTCAAGATCTTTGACCGCAATGCTTCTGCCATCGGAAGATTTAACTCTATAAGTTACAAGATTTACTCCACGCTCACGTACATCTCTCGCGGCACGGGGCGCATGTTCGTATCCATATTTGCTAGCAAGTTCTTCAGTTGTGATGTATCCATGTTTTATAATATGCTGTATTACAGTAGATGGTCGTTTATCTGTAATGGCATTTAATCGGTTCAGAATTTTTTTAGATAATTTCATAATGCAAATAATAATAATTGTTCTTCTGTTGTTGAAGTGGTAAAATCAGATAAATTGGGGCTGATATACAGTGCTTCAACAGTTTTTTCTTTTTTTCCAAGCAAAAGGCTTTGACTGGAGAGACCAGCATTAAGCATAACTTTCTTAAGCTTTAATTCTTTTGGGAGATCAACACCGTATTGCTTTTCACCGCAGGTTCCATCGTAACTGATGACAAAATCAATTCCCCTACTATTCAAATCATCAACACATTCTACAAAGTCATCGAAACAAATCCCCGAAAAATATCGACTGTCTCTTGTGGTACAGACTCCTTGGTAGGGAGGGTCCATATAAACAATATCGCCTCGTTTGGCCATCTTTGTTACTTCCCGGTAGTCAACGGACGAAAACTCCGTTTTGCCTTTTAGAAAACTTGAGATCATATAAACATTTGACGCAAGATTTTTAGGATTTGTTCCCATACGACGTTTGTCCGGAGACTGGTTAAACATACCATTTGTACTATATCGAACAGATCCTTTCACGCATCGAGCCAACAAATACAGCATGTTTGCCGCACTTTTGTTGCCATCATTAAAATCTTTTCTGATTTTGTAAAAATGTTCAACGCTGCCACCCTCAAAGGTGATTTGCTCACTCCAAACCTTGGCATATTCTTCGATGAGTTTTTGAGGGTTGTTTATGGCCTCTCTCAGAATATTAATAAGAGGCTCATTCAAATCATTTAACACATACTGTTCTGCTCGTCGTTGTTTGGAAACAGCAATAGTAATTGCAGCCATGCCAGCAAAGGGTTCAATTAGGCGATTGAATTTTTGTGGGAAATAACGAAGAATCTGAGGTGCCAAATTTCTTTTTGAACCTTGATATTGAACTATATGTGGAGTTGCTCCATTCATCTTTTTGTTATTTGGTGAATCCATATTTGTTTTCTCGTTCTTGGAAAGCTTTTTCTCCACCTTCAAGGATTTCACAAACATGCTCTCTTATTCCTTGTGAGGTCAATACGAGATCTTTTTTACTATCATAATCCTTTGGTCTTTTTTTTGTGTATTCCAAACTTCCATTGACATATTGGAATTTCATTCCTTTTTCATTTAAGCTGTCTGTCCCGTGCTGATTTGCGACAATAACATTTTCTGCATCGGCACCAACAACAATATTAGGATTATGGGTTACAAGAATTATTTGCCTTTCCGTTTTCTTTTTTCGGATATATGTCACCAGATCATTATATATTGCCCTGTTATCCAAGCTATCTTCTGGTTGGTCTATCAGAATAGGACACTTTTTATTGCTGAATTCCAGCAACAATTTCAAAACCACAAAAGCTTTCTTACCATCCGACATCTGAGAGAATGTGTCGTTTTGAAATGTTAAGTCAAATGAATAATCAAACCAATTCGTAGCGAAGAACTCGATTACAACAGATTGATTAGAATTATAATTCTTGTATTCTATTTCGCCATTCAATGCTTTACACAAAAACTCACGACATGCAGTTTCTGTTTCATTTGGATAGTTATCAACAAGACTTTTTATATAGTTCTGCCTTTCAAAACCTCTTTGATTGAGTCGGTCTTCCAAGAAACTTCTGAATTTTGTATTTGTAAAACAGAATGTCGTTTTAATCTCTACATCATCATGCTTTATTTTTAATTCTTCAACAAGTTCTTGAATATTAGTTTTATAAGATATGTGAGAAGATACAATAGATTCTATTTTTTCTTTTTTCAATTTGTTACGTTCTTCTAATTGCTTTTCAATCTCCTCAAAATCCTTTAGCTTGCCGTTTTCTTCCTTCAGCTTTTCTTCAGCATCATTTAATTCTTTATTATTTCCCTCAGTTTGTTTACACTTTTTGAACAACTCAGAATTTTGAATTGAATTTAACGATTTGCGTTGCTCTTGAATCTTTTCTGATAAAGTAGCCTCTTCATTTGAAATTTTATTTCTCCATTCTTCGTCAATTTTAGCCTTCAGTTCTTGAAATATAACATTCAGACTATTTTTAACATCAGCAGATAAATCAATGAATTTTTCAGAATAATTGGGAACAAGAATAGATTGCTCTTTCAGTTCCTTTAATATGGATAAGTCATTTCCAAATTGTTTGACATATTGTTCTATATCAGTGATTTTATTTTTATTCTCTTGAAATTGCTTCAGTTCTTCATCAGATACACCAATGCCTTTATTAAGTTCTTCGATTCTTTTCGCTAAATTATCAATCTCTGCTTTTATTCCCTTTTTATCTCCTTTTTCTCTCAAGGATAATTCCATGTCCTTGATTTGTTTTTGAAGCGAAAATAAATTCTGAATATCAGAGGTGATTGATTTTTTGCATTGATCTTTTTTAGATTCGTAGTTCTCTATATGTTTATTGTATTCTGTATCTTTAATTATTCGTTGTATGAGTTCATCGAGTTTTCTCGTATCTCTGGCAATATCATACATGTTGCCTTGTGGTAACATTTCAATATCACGATTCTCTGAATCCTGACCATCCAACCAAGAAATAGAAATGTTCTCAATGTATTCTTTTAAGAAATCTTTTTCCGTATCATCCTTACATTTAAAACTATCGTCAGAAATTTTCTTTGCAATAGCTTTGAGTAAAGTTGATTTACCTGTAGCCCGCCCACCAATTATGGTGTTCAAATTTGGATTCAGTTGAATAGTTCCTTTCCATTTTTTATCAATGTCGAAATTTACAGAATCAATTACATGATAAATGCTCTTTTCTTCAGGTTTACTCTCTTGAATCCTAACACGATCCTCTGGTTCATATAAAATTTGTTTCAGACCTTCAAAGGTAGGATCAGCTTTTATCCAACAATAACGATTATTGTCTGGCTGAAACAACTTGTCTTCTGCGTGGGCATCTGAGCCATGAATGCAAGGTTTAAGAGACTTAAATTCTTGGATAAACTCATCAACATTCTTGTGTTTTTTCCCTAGTCCAAAATCTCGAGTGTTTTCATTTGATGAGAAAAACATATTGGATTCTTGGTATATAGGTTTTCTTATCATATGTCCTTGGGATTCCCATTTTATGTCAGAAAGGTCTTCATCTACAGGAACTACAATAAGGTATTTCCCGTCAAAAATATCTTTATGGGATTTTAAAATATCGTTTATTTGTTTATTGCTAACAACAGCAACGGAACAACCTACTTCGAAATTATTTCCCCTAAATGTTGGCTGCTCTCTCTTAACTTTTTCTCCAAGGCATTCTATATTTGTTTTCTTAAGTTTTCTAGTGTTAGATGTATCAAACGGAACCCCTTCGTACACAAAATCAATCTCTTGTAAAAAGTTTTCTTCAATATCCGTAATGCTAATTTCATCAGAGAAAATAATGTGGTAATTAACACGGGATGTTTCAGTCTGCTTCTTGCCGTTTACATTTTTCTCTTTAACAATTGGAATATCTATACGAAATTCAATATTAGGAAAAAGTTTGATGTGCTTAATTCGTTCAATAACATCAGTGTCTTGAAATATTTGAAACAATCTTTCATCATTTTGCAAATATTCTTCTTTGATTTTTTTATATCCGTCAATTGTAAAATAATCAGTAATTCCAATGGCAGCAATATTATTTTTAATCGCTTTACTGAATAATGCTTTTACATAACTGTCCCAATTTGAAAATTCGTTTGCCATTCCTGATTCGGGGGTATGCACATGCAAATCCCATTTCCTCCATTCAGAACCTCTTGTGTTTTTGTTACTCATAAGTATCCTATTTTTATCATTAGCAAAAATTTGAATCCATCAACAACCCGCTGCCAATTTGAAGCAGCCCGAAAATCGTACGCAGCTTGCAGAATGTTTTGCAGTAGCTGTGGATATAGGCTTGCTATTCCAATCCCCAGCTTGTTGTTTATGTAGAGTGCAACAAAGTCCTTCATTTCAATTCCGTTCTTGTTTCTGCAAAGATACTAAAAATACCATTATCATTTATGGTTGTGTGATGCTGATTCTTTGTGTTCTCGAAACACCATACGGCACCGCCCCGTATCTCCCTGCAATGTAATTCTTCTCGTAGTTGGCGTCGTTGCGGGGCTTTGTGCCGTCGGGAAGCACAATGTCCGTCAGACAGTACAGATCCGTCTGTTCCGACCGGTTCTTCTCGGTGAACCAGATCTGGTCGCGGCGGAGCATCTTGGTGGACAACAGATGCGTGTCGTGGGTTGTGAAAATTAGCTGCGCGTTGTGGGGATTGGTGGCTGGATTGTTGAACAGACGGATGATTTGCTGGGAAATCAGCGGGTGCATTTTGGCATCCAACTCGTCCACCACGAGTACAGTCCCTTTTTCCAACGTGTCGAAAATCGGCCCCGACATGTCAAACAGCTTGCGGGTTCCCGACGACTCGTTTTCGTCAAACGGGAAATGGACTGAACCACAGACCGTGCCGCTCTTGTCGTACAAATGGTGGATGGATTCCATCTCTATCCGCTTTTTGCCCGCTACCTCCTTGGCCAGAAGTGGAAGAAGTTCCTTCGGCATGTCGTCAGGAATGGAGATTTCCTCTTCATGGGTTGAAATCTCTTCAAAACCTAATTGAAGGGTTTTGAAGAAGTCCAATGCCTTTTGGCTGGTTTCCTTGTGCTGATGGAATTGCATCTGGGAAAACAACCTGTATTCCTGATTGTTCAGGCCGGAAACCACGTGGAAATCTTTCTCAAACCATGAAATCACACGACTGGAAATATCGCCACCCAATTGTGCGCAAAGCGAGAGAAACAGGCGATTCCCGTTCAGCTTGGACTCTAAACCGACCCCGTCAGGAAATTTATCATCCTCAAAGGCAATGCCGTCGCTGTTCCGGATGAAAAGCACCTGTTCCTTAGAACGTTTCGTGGTCTTGCGGAACAGCCATTCTTCAACAATTTCTGCCCGTGTGTATGAAAAACCATACCGATAGCAAAAACCATCTTTCAAAAAAACGACCTCGAAAAGTGTGGGTTTGGTGTTGTTTTTCAAAAGCAGGAACGGGGTGTAGGGGAGCGGATCGTTGGGATTCAACTTTACAGAAGAAAGCACGCAGAGTATCATGACTTGCAGGGCGTCAACCAAATTCGACTTGCCACTGGAATTGGCCCCATAAATGGCAATGGTCTTTAAAATGTCGTACGACAACTCCTGAGCAACATTCTCTTTGGCCTCTTCGCTCAATTTGCGGGATTGCAGGTCAAGCGTTCTTCTGTCGTAAAACGAGCGATGGTTTTCTACTGTAAATTCGTGTAGCATAACTATTTATGTTAAATTGAAGATTCTATATCCTGAGATGCAAATATACTAATAAAAACAATACAATGTGTATATTTGAGAAAATTTCTCAAATGTACACATTGAAAAAACGCGCCCTACGCCCTATTAAACTTCTCCTTCCCCTGCTTGCACCTCGGACACTTCCAATCGTCCGGCAGGTCCTCGAAGGCCACGCCGTCGTGCTCGGCGGGGTCATACACGTAGCCGCAGATGGAGCAGACGTACTTGCCGGAGGCCTCCTGCTTGGAGAAATCCACTTCGGCCAGGACGGTCGGCACGGGGTGGTCCAAGTCCATCACGCGCTTGGCCTCCAAGTTCTCATAGCCCTGCGGGGTGTGGGTGCCGCAATAGACGGTGGGATGGTTACGGATGAACTCGCGGATGCGGTCCTGCGTCTCGCGGGCGGCGGGCAGATCGTCATACACCACCGAGAGTTTGTCCTCGTAGAGGGCTTCGTCCACGTAGGTGATGTCGCCGTGAATCATATAGAACAATCCGTCGTTTTCCACCACGATGATGCTGTTGCCCTTGGTGTGACCCTTGGCCTTGATGAGATAGATGCCATCTTGTATTTTCTGGCTCTCGGGGAAGTTGTAATACGGGCCGTCGGTGAAGCTGACGGGGACGAGATTCGCAAGTCCCTGGAGTTCGGCGGCGTCCATCTCGTCGGCATTGACATAGACCTTGGCGTTGGGGAAGCTTTTCAGTTCGCCACTGTGGTCGGCGTGTTTGTGGGTGAGCAGGATCTTGGTCACCTGCTCGGGCTTGTAGCCGAGGGCCGCGAACGCCTCCATATAGCTGCAGATGTCCTTGCCGGTGAAGGCCAACGAGTTCTCGTCAGGAGCCTCCTCGGGCGTGCCGGTGGGAAGTCCTGTATCCACCAGAATCACCTCACTACCGGTATCGATGAGGTAGTTTTGCAAGCTGCCGCGATAGCGGATGTTGCGGTCGAATTTGTCGAGGCCTTCTTCGCCGCCCATGACAAAAGGCTGGGTGTAGAAACCCTCTTTTCTGAATTTTACTGCTTTGATTTCCATTTGCTTATATTTTTTTGATTAATTACCGTTTTTGTTATTCCGTCAACAATTCCCCCTCCGCCATCACCGCCGCGGTGCCGCCGACATAGATTGTGCCGTCGGGGGTGACGCGTGTGGCGACTACCGAGGGCCGGCCCATCGCCTCGCCTTGCAGGAAGGAGAAGTCGCCCGTTGCAGGGAAGCACCCGTTCTGCTGGAGATAATGGGTCAAGGAAGCGTTGGCGGTGCCAGTGGCTGACTCCTCGGGAACGCCATACAGCGGCCCGAAATCGCGCACATGGGCAGTGTAGCCGTCGTTGCCGAAAGCGAAGACGTGGAAACTGACGGCGTTGTGTTTTTCCGTTACCGCGCTGATGGCATTCATGTCAAGAGGAAGTCGGTTGAGCGTTTCAACATTCTTAACCTGAATCATAAAGTCGGGCAAGCCAGTCGAGACAATCATCACCGGCAGGGTAGGGGTGTAGTCGCAAATGCCAATTGCACGATAGATTCCCTCCGTCTCATCAATGCTTTGCACGATTTTGGACGCGGTCATCTGCATCAACACCCGCGGTCCTGCCTCGACAGAGATGTCGCCGGCTTTTGTGTGACAGAGGCAACTGCCGGTGACACCGAGTTTGC
>CACXXY010000029.1 GCA_902771655.1 uncultured Bacteroidota bacterium
TTGATTAGCACATTAAAATCATTTGCTAATTAACGAATTAACTAATTTGCTAATTAATTTTGTATGGCTTCGCCGATATACTTACGTCACTACCCCGCCCTTCGGGCACCCCTTCTAATAGAAGAGGAATTAACCATTAGCACATTGGCACATTAACTAATTTGCTAATTTGCTCATTAAAAAACGTATCTTTGCATTCGAAAAAATTGATCGTCATGAACTACATCGAGACACGCCATCAGCTTCATTCACTGGCAGAAGCGTCGGGGCGGGAAGACAAGACAGCGGAGACCATCTTACACCTGCTGAAGGACTTTGCTCCCACCCGACTCCATACTTTCCCTGGCAACCACAACATCATTGCCGAATACGACTCGGGGGCTGATGGCCCTACCCTGCTCTTGCGCGGTGACATGGATGCTGTAGGCGTTGACGAGCATCTCGACCTGCCTTACGCCTCACATACTCCCGGCTATGCCCATAAATGCGGACACGATGGCCATACCACCATCCTTTTAGCCGTGGCGGAACAGTTGTATTTAAATCCTCCCAAAAGAGGTAAGATTCTGCTCTTCTTCCAAGCAGCGGAGGAAACGGGACAGGGTTGTGCCCAACTGATATGCAGCGGGGTTTTATCTTCTTACAACATAACTATGGCATTCGCCCTGCACAATATACCAGGTATTCCAATGCACAGCATCACCTGTAGAACTGGCAGCTTCACCTGTGCCGTTATCAGTTGCGAGATCAAATTGGACGGACAGACCTCCCATGCGGCGGAACCGGAAAATGGCATCTCTCCTTTCCGTGCCGCCACAAGCATTACTGAGCAATTGTTGGCACTCAGCCACCCAAGACTGAGCGATGACAATTACCAGATTGTCACGCTGGTGGAATCCCATATCGGCGAAACAGCCTACGGTGTATCCGCTGGCCATGGTGTGTTGCGATTCACCATGCGGGCCAAGAGTGAAGCGCTACTGCAAGCGATGAAACAGAAAACTGAAAATATCGCCCAAACAGAAGTTGACAGAACCCCAGGATTGAGTCACGAAATACGCTGGCTGGAATATTTCGCTGGCGGTCAAAACTCGGAAGAGGCTGTTAACATCGTACGGCAGGCCGCCGCAGACAACGGATTGACCTATATCGAGAAAGAAGTGCCCTTCACCTGGGGTGAGGACTTCGGCCTGCTTACCCAACATTACCCTGGCGCCCTCTTTGGCTTGGGCAGTGGCACCGACACACCCCCGCTTCACCACCAGGACTTCGACTTCCCCGACGAAATTATCGAAACAGGGGTGAAAATGATGGTCTCAATTAGCAAATTAGTTAATTAGCAAATTAGTTAATGAATTTATTGTGCTAATGAGACAATTAAATTAGCGAATTAATTAGCAAATGATTATCCTGTGCCAATAAACAAATCAACAAATAAACGATTCAACAAATCAACAAATATCACTACCTTTGCACTTCGAAAAAAACAAAAGAAACCATGGCTAATATTAAACAACATATCGAACAGCAGAGCGCTTTCAAATTCATGACCGACGAGTTGCAATTCGCTTCGGCGGTAGGTCGCAAAAAAATGATGCACAGGCAATTTTATACCAATGCCTTTGAGCTGAGAATGGAATTGGACATTCAGGAAGCGGTGTGCCAGTTTGCGGAAAAACATCACAACACCGCTGTCATGGCGCAACTGATTGAACAACTCTGCCATGTGAACGATATCAGCCAGTCGGTGGTCAACCTCATTGACGGCAATGTGCTGGACGACATCCAGCTGTTTGAGGTCAAGAAATTCAGCCTGATTTCGGACAAAGTGTCAAAACTGTTGATGGACAATGGTTTCGACTGGATTCCCTTCCACGACTTGACAGTGGTGATTGACACCTTGGACCCTGACAAAAACCGCCTGCCACAATTCCACATCTACTCCTCCTATAAACCTGAACTGGCTGAAATTCGCCAGAAAATCGACCAAAGCACCGATGAGGAGGAAATTGAGAAACTGAAATGGGAAGAGTCGCAGATGGAGGACAAAATCCGCACGGCTCTAAGCAAAAGATTATCCATGAAAGCCCTGCAAATCCAGCAGAATCTGGACCAAATCGGCTATTTGGACCTATTGCTGGCCCATGCCGAGCAGATTCGAAAATGGCAGCTGTGCAAACCCACTATCGTGGAGGACAAGAGCAATACGACCGGATGTTGCTCGTGCTCTGCCGAAGAGAACAACAGCGAAGCAAGCGAATCCGGCAATACGGAAGGTAACAGTCGCTTCACCGGACTCTTCAATCCGCTGGTAAAGCACTCCACAGGCAATTTCCAAGCCATTGACATTGAGCTGAAACACGAACCCACGCTTATCACAGGTGCCAACATGTCAGGTAAAACCGTATTGCTAAAGACTATCGGATTGGCGCAAACAATGTGCCAATTCGGCTTTTTCGTCCCTGCCGCCTCTGCTGAAATAGCCTTGGTGGACGACATCCTCTTCAGCATCGGCGACCAGCAGTCAGAGATGAACGGTTTGTCTTCTTTTGCCGTGGAAATCCTCAATATTGACAAGATTATCAAAGCGGTTAAAGAAGAGCAACAGATTTTGGCTTTAGTGGATGAATTGGCCCGTACCACCAACCCCGAGGAAGGCAAGGCTCTGGTTTCCAGTTTCATCCAGATTATGCAGCAATACCATACTGACGCACTGATTACCACGCATTATGGCGGTTTGCAGTCCGACTGCCGCAGACTTCGTGTCAAAGGATTGAAAATCAAGAACAACGAAAAAAATATCACGCCGGAGAACATCAACCGCTACATGGATTACCAACTGGTGGAAACCACACAGGATGACGTGCCAATGGAAGCCATCAGCATAGCGGAGATTTTTGGCGTGGATGAAGAACTTATCCTGAAGGCAAAAAAGAAATTAGCAAACTAGTTAATTAGCAAATTAGTTAATGTGCTAATTATCAATGTGCTAATGTGCCAATTGAATTAGTAAATTAGCAAATTAGTTAATTAGCAAAGGATTAAAACTCCCCTCGAATGCGTAGCATGAGACTCCCCTGATGCGAAGCATCACTCCCCTTGAGCACGAAGTGCGAAACTCCCCTTACTATCTCTTACGTTTATACATCCTTCAAAGACAGTGTAATGCGCTTTCTGTCGATTTCCACGGCGACGACCTTTACCATCACCTTCTGATTCAGTTTCACCACCTCGTTAGGGTCTTTCACGAACTTGTTGGCGAGGCGGCTCACATGCACCAGTCCATCCTGATGCACACCGATATCCACAAAACAGCCGAAATTGGTGATATTGGTCACAATGCCAGGTAGCACCATGCCCTCTTTCAGGTCGTTGATAGAAGTCACGGATTTGTCGAATTCAAAAACCTCATAGTTCTGACGCGGATCGCGGCCTGGTTTGTCCAGCTCCTGCATGATGTCGGTCAAGGTAGGCATACCCACCTTATCGCTTACAAAGTCCTTCAAATTAATTTGCTTACGCAGCTCCGCATTTGCCATCAAATCGGCCACGGTACAGCCCGACTTCTTGGCCATCGCATTGACCACGGCATAGCTTTCAGGGTGGACAGCGCTGGCATCCAAAGGATTTTCGGCGCCACGGATACGCAAAAAACCCGCGGCTTGTTCAAAAGCCTTGGCTCCGAAGCGAGGCACCATTTTCAAGGCATTACGATGCGGGAACGGTCCGTTTTCATTACGGTAATCCACAATATTTTTGGCCAAAGCGGGTCCCACTCCTGAAACGTATGACAGCAATTCTTTGCTGGCCGTATTCACTTCTACACCGACTTTGTTCACGCAACTTTCCACAGTTTCCTGAAGACTTTCCTGCAAGCGGGTTTGGTTCACATCGTGCTGATACTGCCCCACCCCGATAGATTTCGGATCGATTTTCACCAACTCAGCCAGCGGGTCCATAAGGCGTCGGCCAATGGAAACCGCGCCACGAACGGTCACATCGTAATCCGGGAACTCTTCACGCGCCACATCAGAGGCCGAATACACTGAGGCACCACTTTCGTTCACCACCACGGCCATTACGTCACGCTCAAAAGGAATGTGGCGGACAAAGTTCTCCGTCTCGCGTCCTGCCGTACCGTTACCGATGGCGATAGCATCGACTTTATATTGCAATACCAAGCGTTTCAGCTTATCAGAAGCGAGTTTATATTGGGCATGTGGAGGATGCGGATAAATAGTCTCGTTATGCAGCAATTTACCTTGTTTGTCAAGAATTACCAGCTTGCAGCCCGTACGGAAGCCAGGGTCGAGTGCCAGCACTGTTTTCTGTCCCAATGGCGGTGCCATCAGCAATTGGCGCAGGTTGGTCACAAACACTTTGATGGCCTCCGTGTCTGCCTTTTCTTTATAGAACTTCCGCATTTCCGTCTCCATCTGTGGTTGCAGCAAGCGTTTATAGGAATCAGCGATAGCCATAGACACCTGTTTGGAGCAATCGTTATCCTCACGCAGGTAATAGTGCTCCATCATTTTGAGGGCACGCTCCTCATCGGGAGCAATATACAAACGCAGGAAGCCCTCCTCCTCACCGCGAAGCATGGCCAACACGCGATGAGATGGAGCCTTGGCCAAACTTTCCGAGGCCTTGAAATAAATGGCATATTTTTCACCCTCTTCTTCCTTTCCTCTTACAACTTTGGAGCTGATTACCGAATAAGTGCGGAAACGATTACGGAGAGATTCCCTGACATGTATATTCTCACTAATCCACTCAGCCATAATATCACGTGCCCCTGCCAAGGCCTCATCAGTGGTTCTCACGCCTTTTTCAACATCCACAAACTTGGCCGCAGTGGCTTTCACATCAATAAAACCTTGACGCATAAGCATTTTCGCCAAAGGCTCCAAACATTTCTCAATTGCCACAGAACCTCTGGTTTTCCGTTTGGGACGATATGGCAGATAAAGGTCCTCCAGCTCACTCATCTTCATGGCATTACTTATCTTTTCTTCCAATTCAGGCGTCAATTTCCCTTGTTCTTTTATGGAATCCAAGATGGCGGCACGACGTTTGTCCAGTTCCACCCACTTGGCATGAAGATCTCTGACCGCAGCGATTTGCACCTCGTTCATGCTATCAGTAACCTCCTTACGGTAACGGGCAACAAAAGGAATGGTAGCACCAGATTCTAAAAGTTCCAATGTGTTTTTCACTTGAAGTTCGGTCAGTCCCAGTTCCTGGGATATCAAAGTGGCGTAATTCTTCATTTTTTTTGATTTGATACAAGATGCAAAATTACACAAATTCCTCGAATAAGCATTATGATGTTATGCTGTGAAATTGTGATTCCATAATCAACAACGAACAATTCAACAAAATTTAGTATTTTTGCAAAATTTTATGCTGAAAGCAACGTTACTGTAAATAAAACACTTAAAGATGCGAGAGAGACTTTTCCGATACGGTTTTTTCCTACTGACACTTTTATGCGTGCATAGTGCCATGGGGCAAGAACTGAACTACGACGGATGTCTCAGCCACTCACAACTCTACGAATTGTATAGCGGGAATGTGCAAAGCATGGGACAGATGATGGGACGGCAACGTTTTTTCATGGTATCCAGCGACAACAATGTTACCTTTATGTGGAACGGTGACACCCTGATGATGAACCTATGCAACTGGCAATTCTCCCAAGGTTTCAACGACATTTATGTCAACGCCTTTTACAAAGAAGGTTTTCACAACTTCGTGGAATACAACACCACCGCCGCATGTGCCAACAAACTGTTGCAAGAGTGCAAAGAAAAGTACATGGAGCAATATGACGACGATGAGACTTTTGAGCTCGAAGAAAGCAAAAACATATCAGACAGTCTGAGTCTGTTTCCGATAATAAAAAAGACCTCACCCCAGCTAACTTTCAATTTCAGGGAAGGTTATCAGATTCTTTTTCCTGAAGAGAACTCTGTTAACGACCAATTCCTGATACAGATATACAACCCCAAAAACTTCAGTCAACTTATCAGTCTCAGCAAAACGCAGCTGGAACAACAGCTTTTAGCAAGGCAAATCAAAGAGCAAACCATACTAAAGAATATGGCAGCAGCTGATTCCTTGGCCAAAATAGAGGAATTTCCTGCCGCCATCCAGATGTTGGAAGAGGTTTACGACCTGCTGCCCGATTACATTCACACTGTGGACACGAAATTAGGAGCCATCAAAAAGCAATACAAGGAAAAGAAAATCCAAACCTATACAGAGGAAGGGGAAAGGCTGTATCATGCAGGTGATTACAATGGCGCAATGGAGATGTTCTCAAACGTGTTGAGAGAAGACATCAACAACAAAAACGCAAAAGAACGCATTGACAATATCGGCAGAAAAATGGACATTCTGCACCAGCGCGGACAAGTCACCTACGAGTATCGCGAGAGCAACCCGCAAAACTATAGAGAATTTGGCGAAGCTCTTGAACAAGAACTCAACCAATTGGTGGACAACACAAACGATGGCACACTGGACATGAGGTTCTCCATTATTTTCGACACCATGGGAATCAACCAGTCTTATTACAACATCAACAGTTTTAACACTGTAGCCATTGACAAAAATTTGCCCATCTTGCAAAATCGCATGTCTAAACTCTTAGGTCACAAATCCTTACAACCAAGTTCTCGCGAAGACATATTCATTCGTTCAACCTCCACCTTCAACATCAACATGGATTGGAGGAGTTATGAGCAGCAAGTTGCCAAGAAACGCAAGAAAATTGTCAACAAGTCATCATACAGCCTCAACCCGCTGATAGAGGATGCTTTGACCAACGACCCCAGGATGCACTATGGAACATACTTTTTCAACGTCAAAACCAAGAATTATAACGACCGAGCATACCACGACATCAGTCTGACCAAATACAAAACTGTTGGAGGAGAAGCATTTATATACGGATTGATACCTGGTTTAGGCACGCTGATAGCCACACAAGGCAAAGAAGGAGCTGCCTGTATGGTCCTGTCGCTGCTCTGTTACGGCGGAGCCACCACCTCATACGTGTTCTATAAGGATTTCAAGAAGAAATATGACGAGACACACGCCTCGCTCAACGAGAAAGACGAGAAAGCCCTTAGAACCAAGAGGGAAGTATGCAAATGGGCAGCCATTGGCGGGGTGAGCATAGGGGGAACCATTCAACTTGGCGGCATGATCAAGGCTATGGTGAGAGGTATCCAAAACAAAAAACACTCGAAAGAATTGCGACAGGCCTTGCAATACGAGCCCATCGAAATCAAAAAGGAAAATATTCATATTCAATAAATTACAAGATAATGAAACCAAGAGTACGCTTTGCTCCCAGTCCCACTGGACCACTTCACATTGGTGGAGTCAGAACCGCATTATACAACTATTTGTTTGCCAAGCAGAACGGTGGCACCATGATTCTGAGAATTGAGGACACCGACCAGACCCGCTTTGTGGAAGGCGCTGAGGAATACATCATCGAGGCCTTTCAATGGTTGGGAATTAAATTTGACGAAGGCGTTGGTATTGGCGGAAATTACGGTCCTTACAAACAATCGGAGCGCAAGCCCATGTACAAGCAATATGCCGACCAGCTCATCAACAACGGCTGGGCATACTATGCTTTTGATACACCTGAGGCATTGGAGCAGAAACGCAAAGAATACGAAGCCGAGAAAAAAACCTTCCAATACGACTGGCACACCCGTGAGAGCATGACCAACTCACTGACACTCAGCGCAGAAGAAGTTGCACAACGCTTGGCCAACGGCGATGCCTACGTGATACGTTTCAAACATACACCTGATACGGAGATTTTGGTAAACGACATTATCAGAGGCGAGGTCAGAATAAACTCGAACATATTGGATGACAAAGTTTTATATAAATCAGACGGGATGCCGACTTACCATTTGGCCAACATTGTGGATGACCATTTGATGGAGATCACCCACGTAATCAGAGGTGAGGAATGGTTGCCTTCTGCCCCTCTGCATGTGATGTTGTACAAGGCTTTTGGCTGGGAAGCTCCCCGCTTCGCCCACCTGCCGCTTTTGCTCAAGCCTGACGGCAATGGCAAGCTGAGCAAACGCGATGGTGACCGCCTTGGTTTCCCTGTATTTCCGCTGCAATGGAAAGACCCCAAAAGCGGCGAGATATCCTCAGGTTACCGCGAATCCGGCTATCTGCCCGAAGCCGTCATCAACATGCTGGCACTGCTGGGCTGGAATCCCGGCAATGACCAGGAGGTGATGTCGATGGACGAGCTCATCCAGCTGTTCTCCTTGGAGAAGATCAGCAAGGCCGGCGCCAAATTCGACCTTGAGAAGGCCAAATGGTTCAACCACCACTACCTGCAAGCCTACCCCAACGAAAAGCTCGCAGAGAGCCTGAAAACGACCCTGCAGGGCAAAGGACTCGATGCCGACCTGGACAAAATCATCCGTGTAGTGGCATTGATCAAAGAAAGACTGTATTTTATCAACGATTTATGGTCACAGAGCTACTATTTCTTCGAAAGACCCACTGAATACAACGAGCAGGTCATCAAGAAGAGATGGAAAGAAGGCACAGCAGCGCATCTGCTGCACATCGCTGAGTTGCTGACTTCCACAGTGCCATTTGACAAGATGTCCGCCCATGACAAAGTAATGGACTACATTCGCGGCAACGAATTGAATATGGGACAAATCATGAACAGCTTCCGCTTGACCTTGGTAGGCGATGCCAAAGGTCCTGATTTGTTTGAAATCATTGACATTCTAGGCGTAGAAGAGACCATTATCCGATTGAAGAACGGAATTGAGTCAATTAGCAAATTAGCAAATTAGCAAATTCGTTAATTAGCAAATTAATAAAAAAAGCCCGCTTGGTAGCGGGCTTTTTTTATTGCCTGTTTTGTTTATTTTTCGTAAACAATAATGCTCTTTTCTTTGTCGATGGTGTATTTGCCCCACGCATCGGTAATGAAAGCGTCGCCAATCACAAAATCGGCAGGCAGGCCCTTTCTCACCACCACTTTCACATTCTCGTCATAGTCATCGCCCACACGCAATTCCTCGAGATAAAGGATAGCATCGGGCTTGATAGAACCGTCTTCCTTGTTAATGGCATTTTCCACATCCTCGAAATCATTGGCCTTGATAATCATCTCTTTCAGCAAGCGGGATGCCAAAGTATAGCTGATGGCCACCTCATCGGAGTTCTCACCGATTCTGAACTTGAAGGACTTGTTATTCGCGATACAATTACCTTCAACGTTATTTTCAGTGATAGTTACAGGAACAGTACGACGCTGCACCACTGCGATGGAACTGCTTCCGTGAGCGGCGGCGATTTCATCGCTTGACGGCACATAGTCGGTACGCAGCACGATGAACTCGGTACGACGGTTCAAAGCGTTGGCGGCTTCCTGTTCTGCTTTTGGCAGAGAGAGGATATATTCCTCGGTCAGCACAGTACCCTTGGGGTAGAAATATTTCTTGCCTTGATAGGTATAAGTATAATCTTTCTCAAATTTACGGGGGCTATACTCTCCATAACCTTTAGCCACGATACGACCAGGAGCGATACCCTTTTCGTTCACGAGGAAGTCAACGCAAGTCTGGGCACGGTTCTGAGACAGAATCTCGTTCTTTTCATCGGAGTCACGGTAGTCGGTGTGAGACCTCAACTCAACCACCAAGGTCGGGTTCTTCACCATGATATTGTACAAGTACATCAAAGAGTCTTTATACTGTGGTTTCAGATCCCATTTTGCCAGGTCATACAGAATCTCGGGCAACACGATAGGTTGAGTTGGAATCGGATCGAGTACGAAGTCCTGTTTCAGGTCGGTATTCTCACTCAGACCGATAGTTGTCTGTGTAGCGGTATTGTTTTCCTCCCAATATTTCGGTTTGGTCACACGCATAGTGTAGGTGGTGTTTCCCAGAATTTTGGTCTTATCAAAATAATAGTAACCCTTCACATCGGTAGTGGTCTTATAGGAAGTACCATCAGAGCCGACAATTTCCACCTCAGCACCATCGATATACTGCAAGGTAACGGCATCCTTCACATAACCGCCCAAAGAATACACGAGGGGACGTAAAATGAAATAATAGATATCGTCACCACCACGGCCACCGGGTCTGTTGGAGGAGAAATAGCCCTTGGCAAGATATGGTGATTTTGACTTTGGGTCAAGAGACTCGGTCTCATCAAAGAGCATACCGATTTCATCCCAGCAGGAGTTGATGGGCACCATCATATTCTCGGCGGGCTGGAACTTTCCGTCTTTCAATTCGGAAACGAAAATATCGAGACCACCCATGCCAGGATGTCCGTCTGAAGAGAAATACAACTCATTCTCCCCGCGCATAGCCGGGAACACTTCCTGACCGGGGGTATTCACATTTGGTCCGAGGTTGGTGATATTACCGAATTTAGCAGATTTCTTCGCACGTGTGGCCTTGTAAATATCATAGCCACCCAATCCACCGGGACGGTTGGAAGCGAAGTAAATGGTCAGTTCATCGGGCATGATGAAAGGATGCACATAGTTGAACGAATCAGGTCCCAGGACAAGCTTTTCGGGTTCGCCCCATGATTTACCTTTCTTCTGAGAAACGTAGATATAGCATCCATAAACCTGTTTCTTATCCTGAGGACATTTAGTCAGATACAATGCGGTACCTTTCTTATTGGCAGAGGCTTCTCCCTCATTCACACCGGAATTCAAGGTTTCACCTTCATCCAATGGGGTGATAGGAGACCATTCACCGGGCCAAGAGGTATTTTTGCTTTTCGGTTTATCTGATTTATAAATATCAGAGAAAGAGACACCTGTCCACTGGTCGGTACCCTTACCGGTAGAACCCTCACGGTTGGAAGTGAAGATCAGCTGATTTTGTTTTTCCGGGTTACCCCATCTCACAGCCCATTCATCCTGTTTGGTATTGAATTTCTTCAGATTTTCAACTTCATAGCGGGTAGGATTATCAGTCCACACCTTGGAATTCTGACAACCTTGGATACGAACGTCAGCACGGGTATCCTCTGGAGCGCGTTTTTTGTAATTGTTGTAATATTTCAAAGCCTGGTCATATTCACCGCGGAGGTTATAGATGCTACCCAGATGGAAAAGGATAATCGGATTATCCTTCTGGTAGTTCTTTTTTTCCAGACGCAAATACTGCTGTTCAGCTTTTTTCAGGTCACCCATGATGCGGTAACATTCAGCGATTTGGAAAGTGACACGCTGCACTTCCACCCTGTTCTTGCTGATTTTCTTGATACCTTTTTTATATTCTTCCAGAGCCTTCTCGTATTTGCAGTTTCTGAAATCATTATCGGCATCCCGCAATGTTTGGGCTTTCACAGCACCAACAGTCATAAAAACTGCCGCCAGAAAAACAATGAATGACCTGTATATTTTCATAATATTACAATTTTTCAAATTGAGGGTGCTAAATTAAAAAAAATAATTGAGAAAACGAATGCTTTCCCAATTATTTTTTTCATTTTTTTATTTTACTTCAGTCTTAACTCTCTTGATATTCTTCTTTCCTCTCAGCATATCGTATGCCAACGGGTTGGAAACGAAGATACCTGAATAAGTACCGATCAAGATACCAGCGAACATAGCGAAGACGAAACCACGGATTACTTCACCACCGAAGATGAAGATAGCCAACAATACCACGAGGGTTGTACCACCGGTATTGATTGTACGGCCCAAGGTGCTGTTAATAGCGGCATTGAAGTTGTCGTAGTTGTCGCGTTTCGGATACAGGGCCAAGTTTTCACGCACACGGTCGAAGATAATCACGACGTTGTTGATGGAGTAACCGATTACCGTCAAGATAGCGGCGATGAAAGACTGGTCAATTTCCATGGAGAACGGCATCACCTTGTAGAACAAGGAGAAGAGACCGATGGTCAGCAAGCTATCGTGTACCAAAGCGATCACACCGCCCATACCGAACTGCCAATTTCTGAAACGGATAGCGATATAGATGAAAATCAGCACGAGAGAAACCAACACGGCCCAGATAGCGTCCCACAACAATTCGCTTGCGATGGTGGGCTGAACTTTCTGTGAGCTCTGGATACCACGCGGGTCAACCTGCTGAGTAAATTCTGATTCGGAGATGGATTCTTTCAAATAGAAGCCTTTCAATGCGTTGTACAACTTGCCTTCGCATTCTTTATCCACGGCGGGATCATTACTGTCGATTTTGTAGTTGGTTGTGATACGAACCTGGTCGTTACCACCGAAAGTCTTCACTTCAGGATTGCCGCCGAATTCTGCTGCCACAGCTGCACGAACCTCATTGGTTTTCACATCCTGGTCGAAGCGGACCACATAGTTTCTACCACCGGTGAAGTCGATACCGGGTTGCAGTTTCAGAGTGCAGAAAGATATGAGGGAAATCACAATCAAAGTACCTGAAATTGCGTAGCATATTTTTCTCACTTTCAAGAAATCGAAATGAGCGTTTCTGAAAGTGTTCATAGTAAATTGATTACCGAAGGAGATTTCTTTACCCTTAGCCAGACGTCTTTCAAACACCAGACGGGTGATGAAGATGGCGGTGAACAAGGATGAAAGGATACCGATAGCCAATGTTGTGGCGAAACCCTGTACAGGACCTGAACCGAAGATGTAAAGGATGATAGCGGTGATTAAGGTAGTGACGTTACCGTCGATGATAGCCGAATAAGCGTTCTTGTAACCTTCGTCAACAGCCACTCTACTGCCTTTACCTGCGCGGAGCTCTTCACGGATACGCTCGAAAATCAACACATTGGCGTCCACTGCCATACCCAAGGTCAACACCAAACCGGCGATACCAGGCAAGGTCAGGACAGCGCCCAAGGAAGCAAGCACACCCATGATGAAGAACATATTGGTAAACAGTGCCAAGTCGGCCACCAGACCGGCGCGGCTATAATATAAGAACATATATACCAATACTAAAACAAATGCCAACAAGAAGGAGAGCAAGCCAGCGCGGATGGATTCCTTACCAAGGGTAGGACCAACCACTTCAGACTGAACGATATTCACCTGGGCTTCGAGGTTACCAGAATTCAAAACGGTAGCCAAGTCCTTAGCCTCATCAATGGTGAAGCTACCTGAGATTTCAGAGTTTCCGTTGGGAATTTCGCTACGGATGCTCGGGTAAGAATAAACGAAGTTATCCAAAACGATAGCGATGCAGGTCACTTTTGACTTGTTGTCCACAGCGGCACGGGTAATCTTACGCCATTCGTCTGAGGCCTGGTCTTCCATTGACATGGTCACCACAACACGGTTGTTCTGGTCAACATCCTGGCGAGCAGAACGAACCACGCGTGCACCACCAATGGTCTCAGAGCTCAATTTCGGTCCGATACGGTCGTTGTTCTTTTTCAAAGGAACGAGCGGCATAGCGTTGTTGAAACGTTTTTCGGCTGAGCCCCAGTAGAAGACTGCGCTCTTGTCACCCAAAATACGCTGCAGTTCGGGAAGCATGGCGTCGATAGCCTTTATATCAGCTTCTTTGAAATAACCGATTACCAAGCCGTCGGTACCAGCCACAGCCTTGCTCATGATAGCGCCCAAGCGGGTGTCAATTTCTTCATCTTCATCTTCGTCTTCTTCGGTAGCAGCCAATTGAGCTTCCAAAGAAGTAAGTTCAGCGGTAGTGTCAACAGTTTCCTGCGGACCATTAGCGGCCAGTTGTTCGGCAGCTTCTTCCTTGGCTTTCATTTCCTTGGCCAGCTGTACATCAGCTTCATAGAAACGCTGTTGAATTGATTTGCCATTCACGGGATCGTTATAAACTTCCCAGAATTCCAATTTTGCGGTGCTCTTCAAGAGGTCGGTTACACGTTCGGGTTCCTTGATACCAGGAAGTTCGACAAGGATACGGCCACCCTGCAGACGCTGGAGGTTGGGCTGAGCCACACCGAAACGGTCGATACGGGTACGCAAAATCTTGAAGGTACGATCAACGATTTCGCTTGACTCGGTTTTGATGAAGTTCACAATCTGCTCATCAGTTGCGTTCTTAATACCTGAACGCTCGCCGAAATAGGTACGGAGGTTAGCATTTTCCAGACCGAGAGCGGTTTTTTCCTGGTTGAAAGTATTGACAAAAATGTCAATGAAATCACCACCATCGGCAGTATATTTGGCATTAGCCTTCTCGAAAGTGTTGGTAAACAGCTGGTCTTCGGTATTGACAGCCAGACTCTGAACCACATCGGGGATAGATATTTCGAGGGTCACGTTCATACCACCCTTCAAGTCCAAACCCAAATTGATTTCTTTGTACTTACAATCTTTGTAAGTGTTGCCCAAATATACGACAGAGTCGTTCATACTGGACAAGAAATACTGCTCTCTACTGGAAACAAGTGAGTCAACGAGATAATTTTCGCGCATCACGTCACCATTAGCAGCTTTTTTCACCTCTGTAATGGCTGCTTCATCATTGGCATAAGCCTTGGCTTTTTGTCCCACACGCCATGTTACAAAAGAGAATGATAAACAATACAAGCAGATTAATGCTAAAAGTATTGTAAAAAACAGAACTAAACCTTTGTTACGCATTGCTTTTATTTATTTGATTATTAATAATTTAGATTTATTCAACATAGTAAATTTTTAGCTTGCAAATATACAAAATATATTGATATGTGCAAGGAATATTTTAAAATAAGTTTTTGGGATAATTTTTCGGGGAGGCGGGGAAGCGGGGAGACGCTCACTCCGTTCGCTCGGGGAGTTTCGCACTATCGTGATCAAGGGGAGACATTCGCTTCGCTCACTCGGGGAGACATGCACTGCGTGCATTCGGGGAGTCGTACACTGCGTGTACTCGGGAAGACGGAGAGACGGGAAGACGAGAAGACAGGGAGACAATATCGTATAACCGAGCGAACGAAGTGAGCGACTTCACGAGCGAGCAAAGCGAGCATCTCCCCGAACGAACGAAGTGAGTGACTTCCCGTTCTAAACCAGATTCCGCTTGTCAATCCCCCAGAGCAGCTTCTCGCGGATAATGCGGTAGAAGTCGGTGTCCTCGAAAAGCACCGTCTGGATACGGAATTTTTCTTTGGTAATGCGGAGTTCCACCGGGTTCTCCACTACCACACGATGGGAATCGAGGGCCAATGAGAAGCTATTGTTCCGGCTTTCCACTACTATACGGATTTCCTCGTTGGCAGAAATGACCATAGGACGCACTGCCAACGTATGGGAAGCGATAGGGGTCAGCACATTGACATTAGCGTCAGGCACAATGATAGGTCCTCCGCAGCTCAAGGAGTAGGCGGTGGAGCCTGTTGGGGTAGCGATAATCAGGCCGTCGCCCCAGTATGTATTCACGGGTTTTCCTCCTACCCATACTTTAATGGCGTTGATGGAGTTCTCGTCCGAAGTACGCACCGTGATGTCATTCAGTGCAAAATTCGAGTCAAGTTGCAAAGGCTGCGAGCTTTCCAGATGTAGCAAGGCCCGGTTTTCGAGCACATATTGCCCTGCCAGCAACTTTTCGAAGCACGGCAGGTAATTGTTGCGGTTTACCGCGGTCAGGAAGCCGATACGGCCTGTATTGACCCCCAGAAGCGGTATATTCAGATCACCCACCAGATTGGCGGCATCGATATAAGTGCCATCTCCACCAAAAGACAAAACAAAGTCAACGGGTTGTAGCCGGCTCAATTCCTCATGGTTACTGAAGTAGCCGCTGACCATATCATGATTTTCACAATGTTCAACAACGGACTGTTTCTCACAACTGCGGGACGCAGTTGCCCACATTGTCACCTCTTTGCAGTGTTCATGCAGGAACAGCTTGCAGCCCATATCATGCAGGGCTGCAAGTACTTCCCGTATAAAAAGGGTATCGTTTTCGTCGCCATGGCGACTGTAAACCGCCAGTCTCACTATGCGTATTCCTTCACCTGGATTTCTCCGTCCAGAATCATGTTGGCATTCATAGCCAAGGCTTTCATTTCATCCTCGCCTGGATATACAGCCACTGGAGCAATCCAAGAGATGTATTTCTTGATACGGTTCACCACGGGCACACCGTAGGCGATACCGCCAGTCAGGATGATGGCGTCAACTTTGCCTTTCAGCACCACCGCGGCCTCACCGATATACTTGGCCACCTGGTATGCCATCGCTTCTTCCAGCAAGTCGGCTTTTTTGTCACCTTCCAAAGCGGCTTTTTCAATAGCATACGCATCGTTGATGCCAAAATATGCCACATAACCGCCCTGTCCGACAATCATTTTCTTCACTTCTTCGTAAGTATATTTACCGCTGAAGCATACATCGATAATCTGGTTCATCGGGAGGGTTCCTGAGCGTTCGGGAGAGAAGGGGCCTTCACCGTCCAACGCCTGGTTCACGTCTATCACACGGCCTTCCTTGTGGGCGCCAACACTGACACCACCACCCATGTGTGCCACAATCAGGTTCAGGTCTTCATACTTCTTGCCATTGTCATTGGCATACATTCTGGAAATTGCCTTCTGATTCAAAGCATGGAAAATGGAAAGTCTCTCAAATTTGGGATGACCGGAGATACGGGCCACTTCCTCAAACTCATCCACCACCACAGGATCGGCGATATAGGCTTCTTCCAGACCAATGGACTTGGCGATACTGTCGGCAATCAAACCGCCCAAATTGCAGGCATGCTGACCGTTATAACCTTCACGCAAGTGTTTCTTCATCAAATCATTAACCTTATAGACACCTGAGGTTAGCGGTTTCACCAAACCACCACGCCCCATCACGATGGCAATGTCATCAAGATTGATATTATTGTTTTTCAGTTCCTCCAAAATGGTGTTTTTTCTGAAATCATACTGGTCAGCGATAGAACCGAAGACAGAGAGCTGCTCGGTTGAATGTTTGATGTTTTTCAGGAATACCTGCTGCATTTGGTCGAACACAGCGATTTTGGTGGAAGTTGAACCTGGGTTGATAGCTAAGATTAAATGTTTCATTATGTTTATTTTTTAATTGATATTTCTGCGGGCAAAGTTACGGAAAATAATTCAATAATACAAGCGTCAATTTTTTTCCTGCAGAGGCGCACCATGGCATGTCTCCATGACGCGTGTTCACATGAGACGGTATAAGCTCTCTACAAATTCAATCTTGATTGTAAATATCTTACATACTGACTATTGGGATAATTCACTTCCAACGAGTCCGTCAACATCCGCAGCAATTCCGCATCCTCCTTCTCATCAAAAAAACGATGTTGGTTATATACCTGGTAAAAAGCAATCATCGAGCTGAAAGATCTTGAATGTTTTGTGATAAAATCACGAAGAAATTGTTGATGTGCCACTGTAGCCTGATTGTAACGTCGCTCCACCTCACTTCGCACACTGTCATTATCCATGTAGTACTGATAAATCTGGAGCAAGGTATCAGTATATTGCGCGAATGCGGCCAAAGCACTGTCCAATTGCCACATCAATACCGCATCCTCCGGTCCCTGCACCCGGTATGTGCGAATGAGTTTGTTGGCATTGGCACTTATATGCACCGTCTGACCACATTTCACCAAAGTGGTCAGTCCATTGTCAGTGGAGAGACTCAGTTGAAAAAAACCAGGCTCATCAGTTGCCAGAAAATTCGCAAGTTGTTTTTGTCTTATATTGAATTTGAACGAATTGTGTCGTACCACTGAAGAATCAAGCTTTTGCAAGCCATCAGGGGTCAACAAGGAAAGATGCAATGTCCGTCCGTTCCCGTTTTCCAACTCACCTTCAATCCTAATA
>CACXXY010000030.1 GCA_902771655.1 uncultured Bacteroidota bacterium
ACCTGCCCGAAGTGGTCTTTGCCTACCAGGTCAAGCAGTTGTGAGGTCCTTTTCTTGTCCAACTTGTCGAAAATATCATCCAATAACAGGATGGGTTTGATGCCTTTGCGTTCGAAAATGTAGTCGAATTGAGACAATTTCAGAGCCAGCGCGAATGATTTCTGTTGCCCTTGTGAACCGAAGCGTTTTACGGAACGCCCGTCAATCAGAAGAATAAAATCGTCTTTGTGAATGCCAAAATTGGTGTATCCAGACTTGCGGTCCGACCATTCGTTTTTTCGCAAACCTTCGGCAAAACTCGTCTCAACAAGTCCGGATTCATACACGATGTCCACATTCTCATATCCTTGCGACAGATATTGATAATGCTGGTTGAAGATGGGCAGAATCTTTTCAATAAATTCTTTTCTCTTCTGATAAATATATTCTCCTAATGGAATAAGTTGATTGTTAAATACTTCTATTAACGTAGCGTCATAATTGCCGTGTTCGATGAAATTTTTCAGCAGGGTGTTGCGTTGCAGGATGATTTTCTGATAGGAAATCAGCTGCTGGAGGTATTCTTTGTCGAACTGTGAGATGATCATGTCGAAGAATTTCCGTCGCACTTCACTGCCTTCGTTGATGATGTCGCTGTCGTAAGGCGAGACCATGACGAGAGGGTAGAGGCCAATATGGTCGCTGAAGCGGCTGTATTCTTTCTTGTTGGCTTTCATCGACTTACCCTTGCCTAGCTTGTAGGTGCATCCGATACGGGTGCTGTTCTGTTGCATACGGTTCACAAAGTCGCCGTAGATGGAGAAAAAATCGGTGTTGAAGCGTACGGAATACTGGTCTTGGGAGGAGAAGAAACTTTTGCTGAAGCAGAGATAGTAGATGGCGTCGAGCAGGTTGGTTTTGCCGCAGCCGTTTTCGCCCACAATGCCGTTGACATTCTCGCAGAAGTCGAATTCGGCATTCTCGTAACTCTTGAAGTTGCTGAGCGTGATATGCTGTAGATACATAAGCCTATCGCAGGTCTTGAGCGCTGATAACCCTTACCCTGTTGTTGGTGTCGGAGACGGCTACCAGACTATGGTTTTTGATTTGGTTTCTCAATATGCGTTTTTCCGAGAGCTGCAGAGCTTTCAGAATGGCAATTCTCTGTTTTCTGATCTCTTCGTCTAACATGTCGCAAGTATTTGGTTATACGTGTTGATATCATAAATTTCGTCGGCCTGGCCTTTTACTTTCCCCATAATCAGCCGGTGGCTCAACTCGGAATTGTCGAAAACCATGACATTGTCGCATAGCGGAATGAAAACATTGAAAAGGTTTTTGATGCCTCTGTGGTAGCGGCGCTCCACTACCGTGTCGGAAACGTTATGCCCGCCTTCCATAACCCGTAGGCGTACGCGTTCCTTTGCCAAAGCCACGCTGTTGAGCCAGAAGAACAGCAGATTTACTCGGTAACCGTTGCTTTGTGCCTTGAGAATGATGTCTTTATAGACCAAGGCCGCCAAGGTGGTTTCCACGGTGAAATCCTCTCCGCGTTCAATCAGTGCGGCTATGCGTTGCAGAAGTATCTTGCCGGCTTCGTAGGTCGCCTTCTCGGGCTGGAAGGGAGAAATGCCGCGGGCAATCTCGTCCGCATTGACAAACTCCCGGCAGTTCAGCGTGTCGGGTAACAGGCTGTATGCGGCTGTCGTTTTACCTGCTCCATTGCATCCGGCGATAATGTACATGCTTCTCATTTTGACAATATACAAAGTGCAAAAATAATAAAAAAAATCAAATCATAATAAATGTTAAAAGCTTTTCTTCCCCATTTTTTTGCAAAAACACTATAAGTCAGAGTGTTTAATTCTCTTGTAAAAAAATCTGCCGAATGATTCATGGTAGCAATTTTTTTATTATTTTTGCCAACACAAATTGAACTATATAATTTATCAATATGAAAGCAGCAAAAGTATTATTCCGTTGTTTAATGGTAGTGGTCGTTCTCGTATTGGCCATTATGGTAATGAGAAGTATCATGAGACCTGAAAAATTCAGAACAGTCTATAATGAGCGTTGTGAGTTGATTAAGGAAAAACTGATTACCATCAGGGATATTCAAGCCGTTTACAAGAACGAAAGCAAGAAATATTTCGCTGATGCTGACAGCTTGGCGGATTACGCCCTCAATGGCACTGTCAGTATTATCAAGAATGTGGGTGATATTCCTGAAGGCATGAATGAGAAAGATGCTTTGAAAGCAGGTTTATTGCGCAAGGAAACCGTTGAAATCAGCACTATGGAGAAGGTTATGGAAACAGATGCTACCCGTAAACCCGAAAATTTCAACAACTTGCAATATGTGCTCCATAACGGTGGCCCGAAATTCAATATCCAAACGGGTTCCATCGCCAGCAAAACATACGAAATCCCGGTTTATATGATTGTGGTTCCTTTGGATGATATTCTGGCAGATATGGATAAGGCTATCACTCCTGATAACGCCTCCCCATTCAAGAAATTCATCAACAAGATTTTCTATAATGGCTTGTCCGAAGAAACCCAATACAGATCACAATATAAAGATATGGTGATGGGTTCCCTGACCGAAGCCAGCACCAGCGGTAACTGGGAATAATGAAACAACTGATCAATTTACTTTCATACGACAAATCCATTTGGCTTTACCCAAATGGATTTTGTCTTGTTGATGGCGGCAATTCCATGCGTCAGCAATTCTTTCGCTATGCCGACGGTGATATCCTCTCGGTGAAGGCTATTGAGTTTTTCCAGGCTTCTTCTTCCGACACCTCGGATGTGGAAATAGTCATCGCTAATGAACCGCCTGTCATTATCCCGAAAGAATTGTATCACGAGGATGAAGCGGCAAAATTTGTCGCTTTGCAGTATGATGCAGCCAAAATAACACAATTTTTCGCCAATGATGCGGAAGCGTATAAACTGGTGTGTTTCCTCTATCAAAATGAACAGAACGCATTGGATAGACTTCCTTTCACCAAACACTATACCGGCTATTGGACTCTGCTTTGTCAATACAGCAATAGGGAAAAGCATCCGCAAAACCTGATTTGGGTGGTGGAACATGAACAGTACCTGGATTTCATAGTCGAGAAAAAAGGAAAGTTGGTGCTGCTTAACCGCTTCGATTATGTGGCGGCAGAAGACGAACTGTATTATATCATGAACATTAAACAGCAATACCAGCTGGGTGATGCCGAAGTGAGAATCTTGTCGGAGAACCATCGCTCGCCGCTTAAACCTTTGGTGAAGAAATATTTGGATAATTATTCTTGGATTGATTAAACTGTCATGAGAATTATCAGTGGTAAAAACAGAGGCCGGCAAATCACAGCCCCAAGCAGCTTGCCGGTGCGTCCTACGACAGACATGTCGAAGGAGAGCCTGTTCAATATACTCAACAACTACTTCTATTTTGACCGTGTGGCGGTGCTGGATTTGTTCGCGGGTACTGGCAATCTGACATACGAGTTCGCCTCGCGTGGCGCATTGTCGGTGACCTCCGTTGACAACCACCAGGGCTGTGCCGACTTTATCCGTCGTACCGTTGGAAAATTAGGATATTCGCAGGTGTCTGTCATCAAAGCAGACGCTTTTGTTTTCACTAAACATTGCAAACAGCAATTTGACATCATCTTTGCGGATCCTCCATACGAATTGGACAATATTGAGCAAATTATCGACAATGTTTTCGAACATAATTTGCTGAAACCTGACGGCTGGCTGGTGATGGAGCACTCCAAAGCCCACGATTTCTCACAACATCCGCAGTTTTACCAGCATAGAAAATATGGCAAGGTGAATTTCACTTTTCTGGTGAATATGACCGAAGAGAATCTGGAGGAAAACGTAGATGAAAATTAGTGCTTGAGACAAGGGAATTTGGCTTTTGTGTTGAAAGTAGCTGAAATGATCAGAAGTAACAGCAGAAAAATTGACGTTTAGGATGGACGACAGTAGGAAATTTTTGATTGTGGGTTTGGGTAATGCCGAGGACAAATATGCCGGCACCCGTCATAATATTGGCTTTGAGGTGGTGAACGCCTTGGCACTGAAACTCGATACAAAGTTTGATATAGGCCGTCATGCATACGTGGCTCACGCCAAATACAAAGGACGTGCCATAACGTTGATTCTGCCGACTACCTACATGAACTTGAGCGGTAAGGCGGTGAAATATTGGATGACGCAGGAAAAGATTGGCCCTGAAAGTATTATGGTGGTATCTGACGATCTTGACTTGCCTGTGGGCCAGCTGAAAATGAAACCCAAGGGTGGGGGTGGTTCCCATAATGGCCTGGGTCACATTATTGAAACTCTTGGCCATCAGAATTTTCCACGCTTGCGAGTGGGTATCGGCAAGGATTTCCCCCAAGGCTATCAGGTGGATTTCGTATTGGGCAAGTTTTATTCGGAAGAACGTCCTTTGATTGATGCCGCCATCGAGCGCGCTGTCGCCGGCCTGCTTACTTTCATCACTATGGGAATCGAGAAGGCGATGAACGAGACAAACCAAACAGTTGGCAATTAATAATTAACAATTAATAATTAATAATTATTAGTTAGTGTTGGTTTGTTTGGTTTTTAGGATTGAGGTGAGTATTTTCAGTATTTCTTGGCAGTCTATATAGATGCTGTCAAAATATTTTTTCTCAAGGAATCCGCTTTCATGTAGTAACTCTAACCAATATTCTGTTTCGGCAGCTTCTTTTAAGGCAATATGCAGTTTTGAGTAAAAATCCGGTCTGCTCTGTGCCACAGATCCCTCTTTTGCGTTTGCGCCAATACTTGTACCGCTTCTCAACACTTGTTTTGAAAGTACATATTCTCTTTTTTTATAGCATAGGTATGAATATAGTTTTATGATTCTTAAGGCAAATCTTTTGCTTTTAAGCAGAATAATGTTTTCGTCTTTCATATTATGTTTTAAATTTATTGTTTACATAATACGAAAATTGATACGAAATATTGCATTTGTAGAAAAAATAATTATTAATTATAAATTATTAATTATTAATTCTACAGAAACATCGTTTCTGATATCCCGTCCGCAAAAAACTTCCCCTCGTCAGTAAGGACAACGCTATCTTCGTTACGTCGATAATGCTTGGAATTGACTTGCAGCAATTGCGTTTCGGCCAGCTGGCGGTATTTCTTCCCGAATAATTCAGTAATTTGTGCAAGGTTGATGCCTTTCGCGGTCCTGAGTCCCAGCATGACGTATTCGTTGTAGCGGTCGTCAAGTGTTAGTGTCTCGCTGTCACCGCTGAAATTGCCAGTGGCAATGTCGTCTATGTATTGCATGAGGTCGCTGACATTCCATTTGCGGGTCTGGCCGTCGAAGGAGTGGGCGGAAGGACCGAGTCCGAGATAAGGTTCTCCGGACCAGTAGGCAGAGTTATGCCTTGAAATTTGTCCGTTTCGTGCAAAGTTGGAAATCTCATATTGTTCGAAGCCGTTTTGACGTGCTATTTGCAGTAAGGTGTGGAATTCTTTGTTAGCCAGGTCTTCGTCTATTTCGGGCAGTTGTTGCTGCTTGATTTTCCGCCATAGCAGGCTGTTTTCCTCGTTGGTGAGGGCATAGCATGACAGGTGCCGGATGGGTAAGGAACAGGCTTTGTGCAAATCGGCTTCCCACTCACCGGCTTGTCGTTGGGAGATACCGTAAATCAAGTCGATGGAGATGTTGTCGAAACCGGCCGCTGCGGCAAGATGCACAGCAGCCTCGGCTTCGTCGGCATTATGCTTGCGGCCTAAAAATCGGAGGGTTTCATCGTTGAATGACTGCACCCCGATGCTGATGCGGTTGATGCCGATGGAAAGCAAATCTTTGAGGTAAGTCTTGTTGAGTTGTTCTGGATTGGCCTCGATGGTGCACTCATAATCGGGCGACAAGACATAGTGTCTTCTGAGTTTGGTGACAATCTGCTCCAGTTCGCTGATGGAAAGCAGGGTAGGGGTGCCTCCTCCAAAATAGATGGTTCCGATATGACGGGAAGGCAAAAAATCAAGAGTGCCCTCTATTTCGGTATAGAGGGCATCGATATAGTCTTGTTTTTTGGAAAGCAGGGCAACGGAATAGAACGCACAATACAGGCATTTACGGCGACAAAAGGGAATGTGGATGTAAATGCCGCTCATCTGCAATTATTTTTTTTGCGGTGCGGGCAGGGTTTTCTGTTGGGGGGCCATCTTTTTGGTGGCGGCGTTGACGCTCATCTGTTTTTTAGTGCACTGGTTCTTGAAGCTTTGTTCCAAATGGTAGAAGTCGTATAATTCTTTTGCGGAAAGTATGTTTTTGGCTTCGTTATAGAACTTCTTGTCCAGCATATACATTTTGTCTTTATATACCATCTTTTGGGCTAAATAAAAAGAGACTTGCTCATCAGTGCCTTTCCCTTCTCTCAGTGCTTCACGGGTGATGCCTTTGCCGTCCATGGCTTTCTTGAAGGCGGTGTGGATGGCATTTTCATCCTTGATGTATTTGTCGTACAAAGCCCAGAATTTGGTGGCATTTGCCTCGGAAACAGTAAGATTCTCTTTGATGTAGTTGTATTTCAACTGAAGAATGCCTTGAAAGTCAGGTTTCTCGCTGGGAAATTTTACAGCGGGATTACTTTTGACGGTATTGGGGGTGCTTTGTGCATAGCTGTTGGCACAAAAAAATGAGGAAAGTAATAATGATAAAGCAAAAATCAGTGATAAACGTTTCATAATCTATGTTTTAGTATAAATATTCTAAATCGGACATTTCGTCAACGTAATAATCCAAGATTTGATAGTCAACATTGTCAAAGTCAACCTCTTCGAATTCCACGGTGGGAACAGCTATTCCGTTGCTGAGCACATCATTGTCTTCACTGGAGGCCAGCAGAACACCGCTGTTGGTAGTGCCTTCCTGGGCCAATGTGGCGTCTTGGCCTTTATTGTCGGGTGAGAAAATCCATACGTTGATGGCAATAAGCAATGCCACCACAGCGGCTACTGCGGTGATGATGGTATAGATTCTGCGGCGATGAGTCGCTTTCTGAATCTGATGTACTTGAGCCATAACTTCTTGCTCCATCTGCTCAAAATAATTGTCAGGAACAAGAAAGGGATTTTCTTTGGGTATGTCGTTTAACTTTTTCATTGTTGATAATAAAAACAATTAAGTTGACAAGTCTTATTTGTAAAAGTTTAATGCTTGGACAAAAATTCTTCCACTTTTTGCACGGCGAAGTGATAAGAGGCTTTCAGACCGCCTTCGCTGCCGCCGAAAATCTTGGTCATTTCCTCGTAGGGCATCTCGTCATAATAGCGAAGCGTGAATACCGCGCGTTGCTTTTCCGGCAGCCTTTGTATGGCTTCTTCCAGCAGTTGCTGAATCTTGTCGCTGGAAATAAAGCGGTCTTCGGCCACGGTTTTGGTGACATAGTCGTTATAGCCTTCCTCGTCAATGATGTTAAGCATTTTTTTCTTTCTTTCCAGGAAGGTCAGCGACTCGTTGACACAGATTTTCTTGATCCAGGTCTTTAGTCCGGCTTCCCCGCGGTACTGGTCCAGGTGGCGCCATATTTTGATGAGCACATTTTGTGATATGTCGTTGGCGTCCTCATGCGAAAAAACCAAATGACGGATGCTATAGTAGATTTCCTGTTTGTATTTTTTTACCAACAGGTTGAATCCTTGTTCTTTAGTCTTTTCCTGACCAAAGAGCTCCAATATTTTCTGGTCGGTGATTTGCTCCATGTATGGCTTGCTTAGGCTTTGCGTTGAATGGCTTTCTGTGCGGCCATGATGATGTGTTCTTTGTCGAGACCGTACTTGGCCATCAACTCGAAAGGCTTGCCGCTTTCGCCGAAGTGGTCGTCCACCGCCACCATCTCAACGGGAGCGGGATATTGACGGCAGAGCAACTGGCATACGGAATCTCCCAAACCACCATTCATCAGATGCTCCTCGGCGGTGACCACACAGCGTGTCTTGGCTACGCTTTTCAGGATGGCCTCGTTGTCCAAGGGCTTGATAGTGTGTATGTTGATGACTTCTGCGGAGATGCCTTTCTGCTCCAGTTCGTAGGCGGCTTCGAGAGCCGGATATACTAAGTGTCCCGTGGCAATAATGCTCACATCTTTGCCTTCGTTCATCATAACGGCTTTGCCAATCACAAGTTTTTGGTCGGCAGGAGTGAAGTTGGGCACTTCGGGGCGACCGAAACGGAGATAGACGGGACCTACGTACTCGGCGGCGGCAATGGTGGCGGCTTTGGTCTGGTTGTAGTCGCAGGGGTTGATGACCACCATGTTGGGCAGTCCCTTCATCAGACCTATGTCTTCCATAATCTGGTGGGTGGCGCCATCCTCGCCCACGGTGATGCCGGCATGGGAGCCTGCAATCTTGACGTTGAGGTTGGAATAGGCCACTGTCATGCGGATCTGGTCATACACACGGCCGGTGATAAAGCCGGCGAATGCACCCGCAAAAGGTATCTTCCCGCTGACAGCCAAGCCGGCGGAGATGCCGATCATATTGGCTTCCGCGATGCCCGTCTGGATGAAACGCTCGGGATGGGCCTTCTTGAAGTCTCCCATCTTCAAACTGCCAGTCACATCGGCACATAAAGCGAAAATACGCGGATCTTTCTCACCAGCTTCCAGCAAGCCGGCACCAAACCCTGAACGGGTATCTTTGAAGTCGTTACAAATCAATGGTTTCATACTAATTTATTTTTCTTTGCACTCAAAAAATGCAGGTGCAAATTTACGGAAATTTCTTGTTGAGTTTAGAAATTATGTCAAGATTTGCGCCCCGACCAATTCTCGACCTTAACATCAGGCATATTCTCGAAATGCTTGAGATTGTCTGTTACGATTGTAAGTCCCTCACTGATGGCATGTTCAGCTATAATCATATCGAATTCGTCAACGGGTTTTCCGGTTTTACGAAGGGTGTATTTGATTTTGCCATATTCTTCTCCATTTGTATCAAGTGGAAGAATTGTGAAGTATTCCGATAACTTTTTGATTTTCTTTATTTCTTTGTCGAAATATTCCTCTTTCTTTTCTTTGGCCAAATATGCTCCAAAGTATAGTTCGTGCAAAGAAATGACAGACATGCAACATTGCTGCGTGCCAATCTTCAGAACTTGCTCAACCACAGATGGCTTGCCTTCTAGAAAATCAATAAGTATATTTGTGTCAAGAAGGTATCTTTTAGTCATTGGTTGCATATTTATATTTTATCTTACGAAGACCGAATTGATGGCTTTTGCGCAATGTCTCCTTCAATTCTTCGGCTGTGGGTTCGCCCTCGTAATGCAATGCTTGTAATTCTCGTACAAAGGCTTCGTCTCTTTCGCGCTGTTTGGCTCGATCCAATTCTTCAGGTTTAACAAGATGTTCAGCAAGCCACTGTCGATTGCTTAAACTCAGCCCGCGCAGCATTTCGAGTATAGCTTCCAATGATAAAGGTGTGTTCATCTTCGAAACTTGTTATAATTCGCTGCAAAGATACAAAAAAATTCCATGCGGTAGTTTTTTTGATTTATGGAAGTATCACCTTTCCGCCCATTTCCACTTCTCCACCGTAGCGGCATTGAAAGGGCTTGATTCGACACAACACAAACTCCATAGGTTGTCATAAAGAATGTTTTTTTTAATTGCGATAATACGAAATTCAAAGAAACGGAGTTATTAAAAATGACTATTTTTGCATTTAAAACATTATTACTGATAAACAAGACTGTCAATGCCTCGAATCAAAGTCCTGCTGCCGCTTTTTGCTTGCCTTATGCTCGCATCTTCACTTGCGGCACAAGGTGGTTTGAAGAAGACAGGTAGCAAAACGGTCGATTCTACTTACCTGTCGCTTGACAGCCTTACTATTGTGCCTGGAACTTTTGTTCTCGTTGGTCTCGACAGTGCCGACTATCAAGTGGATTATCTGAATGGCGGTATCCGTATTCTGAATCCACAGGCTGTGGGGAAAACAGTGAGCTATAGCTATGATTGCTTCAGCTTTGACCTGAAAAATCCGGTGCAACACCGCTCGGAAAGCCTGAATATCAGGCAAAAGGGCAGCATTTATCACCAAATGACACCAATTGTGCCAAAAACGGAAGACTTCTTTGCCCAAAATGCTTCTTCCTTGCAAAGTACAGGCTCCATCGCAAGGGGTGTCAGTATCGGTACCAATCAGGATTTCGTGCTGAATTCCTCACTCAATCTGCAACTTACCGGCAAATTGTCCGATAAATTGGAAATAATGGCCAATATCACCGATAGGAATGTGCCTATCCAGCCAGAAGGTAATACGCAGTCTATCAATGATTTCGATAAAATTTTCATCCGTCTGGATTATGACCATCGCTTTTGGTTGGATGCAGGGGATATTGAAATTGAGCAGTCGGACGATGATTTTATGAGCCTCCACCGTAAGTTCATGGGGATGAGTTTCTCGGCCTTGAACGGTTTTAAAGGCGGCAATAATCTGAAAAATACTGTGGGCGGTGGTGTTAACAAGGGAAAATTCGCCTCTCAGGATTTGGTGGTGCAAAATGGAGTGCAGGGACCCTATCGTTTGAGCGGAGAGTCGGGCGAAACCAATATTACCATATTGGCCGGTAGCGAAAGAGTGTATATGGATGGCGTTTTGCTTTTGCGTGGCCAGGACAATGACTACATTATCGATTATAATACAGGTGAACTTACTTTTACGGTCAAACATCTGATGACTGCTGAAAAAAGAATATATGTGGAGTATGAATATACCGATCGTCATTATGCCCGCTATAATCTGTTTACTTTCAATGAGTTCACCCATGAGAAAAATCAGAAATTGAAATTAAAACTGAATTTTTATCATGAACAGGATTTGAAAAACCGTTCTATTCAGCCAGAATTGAATAATGAACAGAAGCGTTTCTTATCTACTTTGCCATCGAATGTGGATATGGGCTGGTTCCCTTCTGCTGATTCGGCTTATTATAATCAGAATGAGGTGCTGTATGAGCGTCGGGATTCTGTTGTAAATGGTTTATTATACGAGATTTACGTTTATTCGACAAACGACCGTCATCAGTTGTACCGTTTGAGTTTTACGATGGTGGGAGCCCAGCGGGGAAACTATATCTTGCTGAACAGTACCGCTAATGGTCGTGTGTTCTGTTGGGTGGCTCCTGTCGATGGTGTGCCACAGGGTAGTTATGAGCCAGTGGTACTGTTGAATACACCTAAAACTATGGATATGGCCACGATTACCGCCGTTTACGATTTTTCAAAAAATACTGGTATCTCATGTGAATTGGCATTGTCCAATTATGATTTGAATAATTTTTCAAAGGATAACAGAAATAATGTGGGGTTCGCTGCCAAGCTGGATTTTCATCTTCAGAAGGAATTGAAAACCAAGCGGAAATTATTGTCCCCATGGGTATTTCAGACTGCATTGTCGTATGAGTTTCTTCATAAGAATTTTCATCATATAGAGAGCACTCGTGAAGTGGAATTCGCCAGAAATTATAATTTGACAGAGGTGTATTCAGACCTGTTCCACGAGCAGATGATGCAGCTCTCCTGGGGTTTTAATAATTCGGACATAGGAATTGCGCGGTACGATATGAATTGGTTTTCGCGTTTTGGGAATATGCATGCTTTGAAAAACGAGTTCAACTCCGCTATTGCCAAACAGGGATGGAAATTCAGTACGCTTACTTCCTATCTTTTCACAACGGATTCCGTGCAGCATACTAACTTTGTGAAAACCTATAATACCTTGTCTAAAACCTTGCGTAATATTGAGTTGGGCTTGAAAGAGAATTTTGAGTTCAATGCCATGAGAGAGCAGGGGAGTGGCGATTGGAGAATGGGTAGCAATGGTTTCAATGAGGCGACAGTTTTTCTGAAAAACAATGACTCCTTGCCTTATTTGTATCAGTTCTCCTATAAAAACAGGATAGAAAGCCGCTTGAATGAGCAGATTATGGATATAGGCACGGTAAGCCATGAAGCAAAGGCTTCGTTTGAGTTGGCCAAACTGAAGAACAACAGGATTAAAGGTGATGTGACCTATAAAAATATGAAATTGAGGTCTGATAATCAGGATTTTGATGCGGAAAACTATTTTTTGGCGGGCTTGGAATATACGGGACGTTTCTGGAAAAATGCGCTGATTCTCAATACTTATTACGAGGCAGGTAGTGGTTTGGAGCGGAAAATGGTTTTTACTTATTTGAAAGTGGCAGATGGACAAGGTGTTTATACCTGGAATGACTACAATGGCAACGGTATTGAGGAAATTGACGAGTTCGAGGTGGCGGCATTTCAGGATCAAGCCAATTACATTAAAGTTTGGCAAAATGGCAACGACTACGTGAACACTTTCAATAATCAGTTCTCACAGACCATCCAGTTGAGACCTGCCAATGTCTGGTCCAATAAAAAGGACTTCCGTAGGGTGCTGGCCCGTTTCTCGGATGCCGCCAATTTGAAGATTGTGCAAAAAAACACTTTCCGTCATAACGCGAATGCTATCAATCCGTTTTATTTTAATATGCTTGATACCAATGTTGTAAGTAGCAGCGTGGTTTTTAACAACACTTTCTCATATAATCATAAATCACTTTTTGGCATTGATTTTGTGACCCAGGTGAGCCGTAGTAAGAACCTGTTGTATTATGGAGCGGATATGAGTGCGTATGATTTGCAACAACTGCTGTTAAGGTTCAGTATCAGCCCATTGGTGAGCTTGAGAATGGATTACAGTCACTCGATGAAGACTAACAATTCGGAATTTTTAGCGTCGCGATGTTACGCTATCGACATGCATCGTGCCATGGCCGAGTTGCTTTTTAATCACAAGAATAAGCTGCATGTCAATCTGTCATACGTTTTCGCCCACAAAAGAAACACTTTGGGCATACAGTTGACCCGGCAGCATAAAGCCATTTTTGAGCTGAAATATAAAATGGCCCATAAGGGAAATCTTATTGCTGGTGTATCTTATATTTATATTCAATATAATGATTTGGAAAATACCAGTCTGAGTTATGAAATGTTGGAGGGAATGGGCATGGGCCATAATAGTAGTTGGCACGTGAAGTACGAGGCTAATATTACGGACTTTTTGCAGGTGAATTTGTTGTATCAGGGACGCTATGCCCAGGGGCACAAGGTGGTGCATACAGGGAGTGTGGAGTTGAGGGCACACTTTTGATTAGCGGTCAGGGGTCAGTGATCAGGGGTTAGAAATTAAGAATTCATAATTCAAAGTTCATAATTCAACACTAACCCTTATCCCCTAACCCCTAACCCCTAACACCTAACCCCTAAATTCCGTGGTGGAACGAACCGCAGGCCACGTACAGAATCCAAAATTCAAGAAATTTTTGTGTTATAATATATTTTGTTGATTAACAATATGTTATGTATTATTGTGAAAAAAAACATCCTTTTGTGTGAAAAAAAATGAACAATTGTTGATAACTTAAAATTTTTTTTGTATTTTTGAAGCTTAAAATTGAAAAGGTGGATTCTGGTGGTTTGAATTTAGGCAAATCGAATGGGAAGGTAGTTTAAAAAGCGGATTTGTGGAAGTTTGAATACCAGTGTAAATGTTTGGATTTCAAGATGTTAAAAAAAGACGGAAGAAAAATATAAAAGAGAGAACGAATGAAAAAAATTTGTGCATTTTTGCTCCTTTTGGTGGCATGCTCAGCGAGTGTATTTGCGCAAGATGACGCACAATTTACGCTATTTCCGTGGGCAACGATGTATTATAACCCGGGTGCTATGGGTGAACAAAGCAATACATTGTGCTTTACTGCTTTCTACAGACAGGCTTATCTGGGATGGCAAGATGTATATCAGGACGAGAACGGTAACATTACCAAGGAGAAAACTGCACCACGTGAATTCCTCTTTAATATTGAATCTTATCTGCGCAAAGCGAAAGGTAGCTTTGGCCTTTCCATTCTTAGCGATCGTGTCGGTTTTTATAATAATGTAGGTGTACGTTTAGGATATGCTTATAAGTTGAAGATTCCAACAGGACATCTTGGTATTGGTCTGCAAGTCAGTTTCTTCAACCAGTCCATTAATGGTACCAAGTTGCATGCCCTTGAAACCGGTGACGAGTTGTTGGACAAGATCAAAGGTGAAAATGAGTCTGTGATGGATTTTGATATCAACTTCGGTTTGTTTTACAAGGCAGAACGTTGGAATGTGGGTCTTTCTGGTACTCAGCTGATTACAAAGGCTCGTCTGTCGGGTGACAACAGTATCATCAACCGTTCACGACAATTGTATGCCCATGGCGGTTATATCTGGATATTGCCATGGAACCCCAACTGGACCATTGAACCATCCGCATTGCTTAAGACTGACTTGAAAAGCGTTCAGTTCGACCTGATGCTTTTGACAAGATATAATGGCGTTTTCTGGGGAGGCTTGTCCTACCGTATCGATGACGCCGTTTCTGTTTTGTTTGGTGCGCGTCCTTTCTATAACCATTCAAACAACTACTTGAAAGGCATTGATTTAGGACTTGCATACGGTTTTACAACCAGTAAGTTGGGATGGAAGAAAAACAGGGGCTTCGGCGACCTTGAAATAATGGTGCGTTATTGTTTCGATATATATAAGGAAGAGATTTTCTCGGGCTATGGCTCCACAAGAAATATTTACAAAAACCAGTATTAACATATATTAACACAATAAATTAAGGCTTTATAGCGTTTGTTTTGCAATCTAAATAAATAGAGATATGAAAAAATTAGCAGCATTATTATTGGTTGTTTGTGTGATTTTCCTGTCATGCAAAAACAATGGTGACGGCCAGTTGGTCGGTGTTAAAGACCGCCCGGACTTTATGGATGTTGAACCATACGGTATGGTTTATGTTCCTGCTGGTCACTACATGATGGGCTCAGGCGATGAGGATGTGCCCTTTGCCTTGACCCACCAGTCCAAGAATGTGACTATCACCGCGTTCTGGATGGACGAAACAGAAATCACCAACAATGAGTATCGCCAGTTCGTTTACTGGGTGCGCGACTCTATCGCTCATGTCCTCTTGGGTGAAGCCGAGTTGACCGATTTTGAGAAATATGGTCACTACAGGAAATATACCAAAGGTGAAAATGAGGGTGAAGTTATTGAACCCAAACTGATTAACTGGAAAGAGGAGATTCCTTGGGATTCAGATAATGAGGAAGTACAGGCTGCTTTGAGTCCTCTGTTCAATAAGGTGAATACCCGTTTCTATCATTTCCGCCCAAATTCCACCAATACAGCCATGTATAATTACGAGTATTGGGAATATGATTACAGAAATTATTATGACGCTCGTGATGAAGAACACCCGTTTGGCGCTTCATACAAGGAATTCGGTACGGATAGTGACTATGAGTTCGGTGGTATGTATGCCAACCGTCCCAGCCATTTGAATGGCGGCTACACTCGTTTTATCCGCAAGAATGTGGTGAACATTTATCCGGATACCCTGGCGTGGGCACATGATTTCACCTATTCGTTCAACGAACCGATGTTGCTGAATTATTTCTCTAATACAAGATATGACAATTATCCTGTTGTGGGTGTCAGCTGGATTCAAGCCAAGGCTTTCGTTCATTGGAGAACGATGCTGAGATTGGCTTGGTTGAGCATGAAAGGCTATGAAAATGAGCAGGAGTTCCGTCTGCCTACCGAAGGTGAGTGGGAGTATGCCGCCCGTGGTGGTAAAAACTTGGCCTCTTATCCTTGGGGAGGCCCCGCAACCCAGAACCAGAATGGTTGCTTCCTGAGCAACTTCAAACCCCAGCGTGGTAATTACATCGCTGACGGCAATCCATATCCCAGCATTGTGGCACATTATCATCCCAATGATTATGGTTTGTTCGATATGGCAGGTAATGTGGCAGAATGGTGCGAAGACGCTTACGATGAATCAGCTGTCAATTTCACCCACGACCTGAACCCGCAATATACTTACTATGCAAAGAAGGGTGACACTCCTGAAAAGAAGAGAAAAGTGATCCGCGGCGGTTCATGGAAGGATGTGAGCTATTATACCAGAGTATATGCAAGAACTTACGAATATCAGGATACTTGCAAATGCTATGTCGGTTTCCGTTGCGTACAGCATTATATGGGCCGTCAGAGAGGTGACAGCAACAGTGCATCACATGTATATTAATATATAGAATCATAGATAATCAATTTAAATACTTAAACAATTAAAAAAACAAAACTATGGGACTTTACAAATTAGTTAGAAGTAAAGGTTACAAAAACTTTATGACCAAATTGTATGGCTGGGGCGCATCTCTCGTAATCTTGGGTGCCTTGTTCAAAATCCAACACTATAAAGGCGCTGGTGTCATGCTGATGTTAGGTATGTGTACTGAAGCTATCATCTTCTTCTTCTCAGCTTTCGAACCGCTTCATGTGGAATACAATTGGGCATTGGTTTATCCCGAGTTGGCTTTGGGCGATGAAGAGGAAACAAGCAAAGAAAGCAAAAAAGCTGACAAGAAAAAAGCTCTTACCGGAACTCCTACCCAACAATTGGATCAGATGCTGACAGAGGCTAAAATTGGACCTGAATTGATTGAAAGCTTGGCTTCTGGTATGCGTAACTTGAGCGACAACGCCCACAAACTGGCAGGTGCCGCTGACGCTACCGCAGCTACCGACGGTTATGTGAACAATTTGAAGAAGGCCGCTGAATCAGTCAGAAACCTGACCCTCCAGTACGACAAGACCTCAAAATCATTGGATACCGATTCAACCATTTCAGAAAAATATCTGGAGAATGTTCAGAAAGCTGCCAATGCAGTTGGTAATCTTGCAAACATCTACGAAGAGACAACCAAAGCATTGAAAACTGATACCAATTCATACAATGATCAGTTAAATAAACTGAATCAGAACCTGACCTCTATCAACACCATGTATGAAATGCAGATGAAGAACACTGAGTCTATGGCTAAGGCCAACAAGTCTGTTATGGATAGCATGAACAACTTCGCTAATACCCTTAACGCATCATTGGCTAATGCTGAAATGTACAAGAAAGAAGTTGACCAATTGACCAAGAACGTTGCTAAGCTGAGTGGCGTATATGGCAAGATGGTTGCTGCCATGAATGTAGCCAACTAATTTCATAACTCAATAAATCTGTTAATCATAAAATAAAGTAATATGGGTGCAACAAATTGTCCGGAAACCCCGCGGCAAAAGATGATCGGTATGATGTATTTGGTGCTAACCGCTATGTTGGCATTGAATGTGTCTAAAGATATCATTGAGGCCTTCAGTTTGGTTGATGATACCATGGTGGCATCAACAGCTAATACTATGGCAAAAAATGAAAGTGACTATTCCTGGCTGCAAGGCCAGAAGGCAATCTTAGGTGCTGAGAAGGTAAAAGACGCAGAACAGAAAGCTAATGTGTTGAAACAAAAAACAGACGCCCTGATCAATGAAATCGAGGAAATCAAAAAAGGTTTGATTATTTGATTATTTACGTGGATAACACATACGAAGACAAAGAAGGTAATCCTAAAACTGTGGCTACTATCCAGTCCAAGGACGAGAGAAGCAAACCTACTCAGTTCATGATAGAGCAGAAAAACGCTACCAAGATGAAAGAAGCCATTATCAAATACAAGGCTGAAATTCTTTCACTTGTAGATGATCCCAATCAACGTGAGGCCATGTCCAAAACTATCGGTTTGAATGTTGAGCAGACATTCAAAGGCAAAGAAGGTGCTACTACCCAAAGTTGGGAAGAACACAACTTCTATGATGTTATCATGAGTGCAGCAGTCACCTTGATTAATACCACCGAAGGTGAAGTCCGTAACGCTGAATCCAAAATGCTG
>CACXXY010000031.1 GCA_902771655.1 uncultured Bacteroidota bacterium
GCACGCTTGGCCTTGTCGGAAGTGTTGTACAGCGGCTGGAAATTAGTTGGCACCAGCGACTGCGGCTGGTTTTTGGGATCAATCAGCTCGGGATGGGTGATATTCCAGTGCCTGTTGAACTGTGTTGGCTTGCCGAAAACGATAAACTCGCGATTTTCTTTCAGCATATCCTGCACCCACCTGATACCGTTGAACCATACCAGTTCTATCGAACCCGTCTCATCCACAAACTGCGCCACCAGACGCTTCCCGCGTTGCTGCCCCACCAGCTCGCAATGGACAATCTTTCCTTTGAGCTGGATATAAGCTCCTTCTGACTGAATATCAGCAATTTTATAAATTTTCGACTTGTCGATATGCCTATAGGGATAATACAACAACAAGTCTTCAAAAGTGAAGATTTCGAACTCTTTTCGCAGCACATCCGCACGCTTCGGACCCACTCCTTTCAGGAATTCTATCGGGGTTTGAAGAAGGTCAACCTGCGTGTTCATTCGTTAATTATCTTAATTTAATATCACATTTAACAGCAATATATTACAACCATTTCTGTCCTATATCCCAATGGTGGGCAGTCTTCACAGAATGATTTGTATTTTGCAAATTAAATTCTTCTTCAATCATTGCTATGGCCTGAGGATATTGATTTATCCATTCTCCAACAGCTATGGTATATTCATCCGTTTCAGGATTATAGAAAATCCGTCCACGAGGGGTCATCTCGTATGCACCCACGTATGGACCTATTCCACCATTCTTGTATTTTTGTTTATGGAATTCTTTTTTCCAGACATCCTCATGCATTTCAGCGCAAGAAACTGTCCCAAACTCTGTACACGCATTAGCTTTCACATATTCAGATGCACGGTGAGAGCGCACTCCGAAGAGCTCATCACGTTGAGGACTATACCAAAAAATTCCAACCTTCGGCTCATCGTCTTTGCCACGATTGGATGCCATCAGCTTCATAGCTTCGTCCAGCTCCGCATCAGAAAACTTGCCAATTTCAACTTCCTTGTTCACTGGTGTTTCCACAGGCTCCACTCCTTTGACCTCCTTGATTGCCAGTTTTACGGCAGTAGCCACTATTTTTTGTAATTCTTCCTCTGTAACAGTCATAAATCATTTGTATTTTTTAATCAGAATGCAAATGTACAAAAATTTCCTCTAATGGGTGTGAAAAAACAAGGTTACCGCATGATTTTTATGACATCCATTTTGGTATGACCATTCCGCGGTGTTTTGGTTCAGTGCTTCGGGGCAAGTTCAGGACGCACCGCGGCAGAGGATGGCGTATGCATTCACCACCCCAGATTACGCTACGCTCATCTGGGGTTAATAAGATGTCGTCTCTTCGAGACTATGATATCGCAGGCTGTAAGCTTGCAAGGAATATAGCCCGAGGTAAGGTGCGAGATACGAGCACCGTAACCCCATGGATGAGGATGTCCCGTGTGTTTGTTCGCATCGCAAGTGTCGCATACTCCGAAGCACACCATCTGACTGACGCGAAAGGGGAAAGCTATAGCTGATGCTATAAATATAAATCTAAAAATCGACAAAACTAATAGGGATAATTCCGAAAAAAATGAGTACCTTTGCACTTTCATAATCAAAATTTCTAAGGTTTATGAAAAGGCTTCTATTCATAGTGATTATGATTACCGCAGGGATGCTTTCTTTGGCGGCACAGGTGAATGCGCCTTTGACAGAGGGCTGGGAGTCGGGGGATTTCACTTCCCACTTGTGGGAACGGCCGGATTTACAATACCGTTGGGAGATCACCAGCGAGGGGGCACACAGTGGCCGCTATTGTGCCCGCAGCGGCAACTATTATACGCTGAACACGATATCGGTGTTGCAACTGTCAGTGTTCTTGACGGATACCGGCACCCTCTCTTATTACCGCAAAGTATTCTCCGCCGAAGGAAGCGGCCGTTTCCTCTTCTGGCTCGACGGAGAGTTGCGCGACTCATTGGCGGGATATGTTGACTGGAGCGAATTCCAATGTCCTGTCTCTGCCGGTTTCCACACCCTGAAATTCAGCTATACAAAGAATCAGACGAAAAGCAGAGGCTCCGACTGCGTGTGGATTGACGACCTACGCATGCCCAGCGGCGTCACAATAGCCCCTCTTCCCGATGACAGCACCTACAACACCGAGGAAGTGGTGATTGTTGACGACATAGAGGGACATGAATTTGGTGCGGTGAACTCGCCGGGAACGGTGGGATGGACTTATATCGACGGCGATGCGGCTCCCACGGCCACCTACAACGTTCTGGATTTTCCCCACGAGGGCTCTCCTATGGCTTTTGTCGTGCTGGATGACTATCTCCTCGTTGGAAATCAATACAATGTCACGGCTCATTCAGGTCACAAATTTCTTGGGAGTCCTTACCATTCCGACAGGGCCAACGACGACTGGATAGTGAGTCCCGAGCTTGACTTCTCCGAACCTTTCACCTTCTCCTTCTTCGCCCGCAGCTTTGCCGACCGTTTCCCTGACGAGAAATTCGTGGCATGCTATTCACTCACCACAGCCGCCGCGTCAAGTTTCATCCCCTTGCATTGCGAACCCATCACGACGACCGCCACCTGGGAAGAATACTCTTTTACGGTACCCGCGGAGGCCAAGTATGTGGCGGTGCATTGCGTGTCGCACGACCAATACATGTTCTGCTTGGACGATCTCACTATCCGAGGACGGAGAATTATACAAACTGAAGGAACACCGATGGCCTCACAAATGACTGCCCCGGCAATTATTGACCGTTGCAGCGTGAAAGAACAAGCAAATGATGAAATGCCCGATGCGTTGGCATCCATGAGCAGGGATATCAGCGACAGCCACATGGCCAACACGCTGGAAGAAATGTTGCGATGGAACAAATACCCGACCTACGAAGTTTATACCGAGCTGCTGCAACATTTCCAGGAGACATTCCCGAACCTCTGCCAGATAGACACCATTCTCGACACCACGCCACATCCCGACCTCCACCATTCCATCTTCGCCATCCATATCAGCAACACATTGGGACAGGCCACCACAAAGCCGGCATTTCTCTACTCATCGACGATACACGGATGGGAGGTGGTGTGTTACTACATGGTACTGCGCCTGGCCGACTATATCCTGAACAACGCCACTACCGATACCGCCGTGCAGCGGTTGCTGGACAATGTAGATCTTTATATCTGTCCGCTCGAGAACCCCGATGGCACCTATCATCTGACCAACGATTTGATCCTGAAAGATGGCATCCATTCCACCTACCACAACTACAACGACGTGCAGATGAACCGCAACTACCCGCTCCTGCCAGGGATAGAAGACACTGTGAACATCCAACCTGAGACTCAGGCTATCATCGACTGGGTGACACCGAGACATTTTGTGATGTCGGTGAACTTCCACTGCGGTGCCGAGATTCTCAACTATCCGTGGGATGCGTGGACCACCGCCCAGCGTTCCCATGCCGACGCCGACTGGTTCCGCTACACCTGCCAGAACTACGCCTCCCTTTGTCAAGCCATCGACACCGCCTACCTATACGGCGATTATCGTGGACGCTCAGTCATCGAGGGCGCCGACTGGAGTCCGCTTAACGGTGGCCGTCAGGATTACATGACCTACTACCAGCGTTGCCGCGAGGTGACCATAGAGATGAGCTATCTGTCAGTGATTACGGACACCTTATTGCTGCCCACCTATTGGGACAAGAGCAAGGATGCGCTGCTAAGTTACGCCACCGAGTGCAGCTACGGCTTCTGGGGTACAGTGACCGATGCGCTCACTGGGGAGCCCATAGAGGCGATGGTCAAAGTTGTCAACCACGACCGTTTCAACTCCGAGGTCTTCTCACATTTGCCATTAGGCGACTATCACCGCCCCATCATGGCTGGCACATACACCATTGAGGTCTCCGCCCCTTGCTACCAGACCGCCACCTTCACCATCACCACCCGTCCTGGAGTGGGCATCCGCCATGATGTAGAGCTTCAACCGCTGGCACTTGAGCCTACGGTTTTCGACCAATATATCCTTGCCGGAATGCAGACCACCGTCGTGGCACTCTCGCAGAACGAAGTATGGTGGTATGATTCCGATACGGCTGTCGAGCCCATTGCCATTGGCAGTTACTTCACCACACCTGCGCTTTCCGACACCACAACCTACTATTTCGAGGCACATTACCAAGACGACACCCTGCTCTGTGTCAGTCCACGAGGAGCAGTCACGGTGTACGTCATTGATGCAGCAAATAACATAAATTCAGAATTCAAAATTCAAAATTCAAAATTCAGAATATACCCTAACCCCGCTGAGGATTATCTGATGGTGGAAGCCGAGGACGACGGTCCCATTAGGGTAGAGATATATGATATGAAGGGGACTCTTATCCTCCAAGGCGTGCACCCCTGCCCCACCAAGCTAAACATAGCGCCATTGCCTGCTGGTCTTTATTTGCTGCAAGCCACACGATGGCCGCCGGGAGGTTGTGAACTTCGTGAAAACTAGAAATGCGGGGAGGTAAATATCTTACAATCAGCATATTTAATAATTCTCGTTTTCAAAACTTTAAAAATTTTCATTTTTTGAAATCAAGAGAATGTTTACCTTGGCCTGCCCTTAGCTGTAATATCCTGTAAAAGAACTCAATCTTTTGAAGAATCCATTACGCACTAATAAGCAGATTCCCCTCCCATTCCGCAAGCGAACGAAGTGAGCGCAGCGGAAACTCCATGGTAAATCCATCGTTTTATGCTAAAAAATGCTTTTTAGGTCATAATTTATATTATTTTAAAATATGTTCTAATAAATTATTTTTATATTGATTTAATTTATATCTTTGCATCTGATAAAATTTGACTCTTAAAGTTTACAAAAAAACAATGTATGATTGCTCATTGATCTCAGAAAATAATACTTCAAAAATACACATAAATTAGCATATACTAAAGCCAAAAAAAAATGTATAAAGTAAAACAACCTACAATCCGTATGGATTTACAAAAAGAAAAACACAATGTGGGAACATATTTGCCAAATAAAAATTTCCGTATCTTTGCAAGACTAAATCCAAAAACAAAGAAAGGTAAAGCCATGGCAACAATCACATTACAGTATGATGCTCGAAACACCATTTTCAAACAGTTGATACAACTTTTTATCTCACTTGGAGGGAAAGTGAAAATAGAAGATGAGGAAAAAAATGGCACTATTCGCGAGGCCATAAAAGACTATGAATCAGGCAACAGTGTTAAATGCAAAGACTATGACGACTATCTGGTAAAAATTAACTCATAAGTCATGTATGAAATAGAATTTATAGTCATACCCCCACATCCCGCCCCCTCTCTATCTCTTTTCCCCCCACTAACCATTCTGCAAGCAAACGAAGTGAGCATAGCGGAAGCTCTAAGATTCTGTTATAGAAACACCAAGCTTTAAGGAGTTTGCACATTCAAAAAAAAAAGTTTTTGTTTTTTTTAAGAGAATTAAAAGCAAAAATATTGTATTTTTGCTTTTGTAATAAACAAAATTTAAGTTTATAATTATGAATAAAATAAATAATAAAAATAACTATATTTCATTTCTCAATGAAATCAAGCAGCGGATACGCCATGCACAATATGAGGCAATGAAAGCTGTTAACACTGAAATCATTGCACTTTACTGGGAAATAGGACGTTCTATCGCAGAGAAACAGGCCAATGGTTGGGGCAAATCCATTGTTGAACAACTTTCGAAGGACATCCAGAAAGAGTTTCCGGGTATCAAAGGATTCGGAACATCTAATCTTTGGAATATGGCTAAATTTTATGTTGAATATCATGATGACAAAAATCTCCAACCAATGGTTGGAGAAATCAGTTGGGCTAAGCATGTGGCCATAATGACCAAATGCAAGGACTCACAGGAACGACAGTTTTACATCCTTGCGACCAAAAAGTTTGGTTGGACAAAGAATGTCCTCATTCATCAAATAGAAAATAAGTCATACGAGAAATATTTGCTCGGACAAACTAATTTTGACAGTGCTTTGCCTGAGAGAATCAGAGACCAAGCTGTTTTAGCAATTAAAGATGATTATTTTGTAGGTTATGGCGAACTTGGAGACAACCATTCTGAACGCGAATTAGAGCAACATATCCTCGCCAATTTACGTACTTTTCTATCTGAATTTGGAAGTGATGTTATGTTTGCGGGAAATCAATATCGACTGGAGATTGGTGGAAAAGAATATTTTGTTGACCTTATGTTATATCATCGCAAATTACAATGCTTTATCGCCATCGAGTTGAAAATCGGAGAATTTGAGCCAGAATATAAGGGCAAAATGGAATTCTATCTCAATATCATCAATGACACAATATGTCTGCCACACGAAAATCCAGCCATTGGAATTATTATATGCAAGTCAAAGAATCGCACCATAGTGGAATATGCCTTGCGCAATTCAACAATACCAATAGGTGTTGCAACCTACAGCATCTCGACCAACCTACCTGAGAATTATAAAACCCTGTTGCCTGACGCCAACAGAATATCCGAACGACTAAGAAAGCTGGAAAATTCCGCTGTATATTGATACCGTGGAAACCATGGAGATTCTGTCAGCATACGGAAACTCCTGCCACCTCACGAAAAATGGCGGCAGGAGAAAAATGGGAGATGCTTGGGATTAAGTTCCAAAAACAGCCAAAGTGTTTCAGGCATTTTTGGCTTCTTGTTTTGGAAGGACTGTATTGTTGAAAAAATGCCAAAAATCATTATTATAATATCCAGCACTCTTTTCCCACTCCATTTGAAACACCCTCTGTTTCATAATCATCTGCATACCTTCCAGCCACATCTCCCATATATCTTGGGGCAGACACCCTTGTTTGTAAAGATAATATTCTTCACTGCACAAGTCAAGATATAGTCTTATGTATTCCTTTGAAGGCATATCACTGCGATACAAATAGAGCATAATGTCTTGGTATCTTTTGGTATATTCGCTGAAGAAAGAAAGTTGCAATTCTCTTTGCTTTAATCTTTTGGTTGCAATATAATTGTAAATACCCAAAATCAAAGATCCTAAAGCGATAAGAGGGGTAATACTGCTGACAACAATCTGATGGAAATCTGTTTGGTTGATAACAAGTTGTGATAGCATTGTTATTTGTTTAAATTCTCATTACAGAGTAATGGTACCATAAATTTTTCATTCATTTTTTCGTTATATGAAGCTTCTATCACAAGTTGTGATGCAGGATTTAATTTTGGTATTCGGAATACGAAATCCCCCGTAACACTCTTTTGTGAATCAACCTTAACAGGATTTGTACCAAATGAGTTCGATGAAAACTTAACATGTGTTGAAAAAATTATATAGTTAATTTTACGAATAGTTTCTGTCATTGTTTCCGCATTCTTGTCCAATAGCTTTCCATCTTCAAGTGATGCACTAAAATATACTGGAACAGTTTCATTATTTGTGAGTGTGACATTAAAAATTACAACCGTGTCTCCGCTTGGAATTTTTTTAGAACTCACTCCGTTAATAGTAGCTGTAATTTTATCATTCTGATTACTATCTGATACTGTTGGTTGACTATCAAATTTTTGCATGTTCAAATAAATTTAAATTTCACTTACTCTTTTCAGGATTTTCGGCGGCCTCCTTGGTTATTTCTACCCTTTTTGTTTCTTGTTATATTTAATCACGAACACAACGAACAAAGTAAAAATCAGACCTGGCCTCATAACACCAAAGAAGTGCAGTCCTGTCGTATTCAAGGCTATAATAGTGTGCCCAATAATCCCAATATGCACTTTCTTCAGTTGCAGTCCAAAAGCGGGTTTTCTTGCCTGGAATGTAAAAAGGAAGAGCAGAGAACCCCGTCAAATTGTTGCTGCTTGAATTATTGCCCACGGCACATGATACATTACTACTTTTCCAACCCAATGTTGCTGACAAAGCCTTTCCAATGTTATTACTGTTATCATTATAACCATTGTAATTGCATACACATTGGCTCTGCCTGCGAACATAGTTCCTCAAACTTTCCCATTCCGCTCTGCTTGGAACATGCCAACCATCAGGACATATTCCTTGAACACCGCTTGGGATACGATTACTACTGCTTGCCCCGTCCATCACAGCAGGCCAATTATAGGCATGCACATCGAAGATTGAATCATTGAGTGTAACACTCCAATACTTAGTGTAGGGATCAGTCATAGATTGAGTACTTCCACGATTAATTACTCTACCATCAGCATACCTCCTTGTACGTAAATCTTCTGCCATCCATACCTGGTTTCCAATCTGTACAGCATTATAGCTATTGCCATCGATATCTGTAACAGCATTATATATGATTGCTGCCATATAAGGGTGCTCATCATTATTATTAGTGTTATTATTTTTGGTGTCATCTTTGTGGCATGATGGCATACCTATTATTAATGCAAATATTATTGCATATTTTAGCATAATTTCTTTCATGGCCTTTCTTTTAATTTCCATATAAGTTCTTTATTATCATCGTTTCTGAAATTTTCAATATATTTTTCCGCAAAATTTATTCTTGGTTGTCCTTCAAAAGCTATAGTATATTCTTTTAATAGTATCGAATACTTTACACACATAAAAGTACTCCAATCAACTATCGTTAAATCAACATTGTCTGGATTCTTTTTGTTTACTATTTTGCCAATATTAAACAGAAAAAAATTTTTGTTTGTTTTGTCAAATGCCAGAAACTCTATATCTGAATATGGTATAATGAGCGTATTAATACCATCGTTCTCTTTGTTTAATTGTTCGCGAACTTCTTGAAGTATTTCAGTTTTCATAATAATTATTTTATATATTTTCCCACCTACTCTTTTCAGGATTTTCGGTAGCCTCCTTTATTATTGTAATTTCCTTCTATTAAACACAATTCTTTTAAACGATTCAAAAAGGGGAAGCTTACATATGCTTTCTTATATTATTTTAATTCGTTTAATTTTATCTCGTTTTTCGTCATTAGAGTCTGTCGCACGATAGAATGCAACAAAATCATCAACACAAAACTTCGCATTACTTTCCTTCTCGGCAATTGCACATATTTCTTTCAATTTTGCCACAACAGCACCCTTCAATTCACCTGCACACAGGATTTCGTATGTGGACTGATCTAAGGGGTTATCTTTAAACTCGTTAATTATACCTTTGCGAACAGCGTTTCGTAGGTCTTCGTTTTTTATGGTGTACATCACCATTCCTGAAATAAATTTTGATTCACTCATTTTTTTCAATTAAACAATTTATAATTTAATGATTGTTGCCTTGATACATTGTTTTGCTATTTTCAACCTTGTTCATTATCTGTTTTATCCTATTTAATTGATAGGCACATTGTGCATTCTTAAAATTTTCCCACCTACTCTTTTCAGGATTTTCGGCGGACTCCTTCTTTTATTTGGTTTCTTATTAGTTCTTTACACAACGGACAGAATAACCGACACGCTTACCGTTGTCGTTCGCGCCCACGTCAGCACGATCGTAATAAATACGGAGGTTATACGCATAGTCGTTATTGCACTGTGTCGTACTCCAAAATATGGCGTAGGCACCGAATTGGTAGTTGTCGGTGATGTATTGGCCAGCAGGGAGGGCCGAAAAACCTGTCGCATTGTTGGCACTTGGGTTGTTACCCACTGCACAAGTGTTTGTAATGCTATTCCAGCCCGTAGTGGAAGCCAGAGCCTTGGCAATATAAGTGTTATTACTACCACACATATACTGGCTCTGGCTGCTCACATAATTAGTCAACTGTATCCACTCTTTCTTACTCGGAACATGCCAACCGTTAGGACAAATGCCTTGTACTCCCGATGGGTTAGCAGAGGATGAAGATGAAGTATTCATTACTGCTTTCCAGTTGTATAGGTATCCATAAGAGGACACATTAGCAGAATTGTTGTAGGGATAATGACGATATGCTGTAGAACTGCTAGTGGAAGAACCTAATGCAATGGCAGTCCCGTTGGCATAGTGAGTAGTTTTTAAATTTTCTCTCATCCAACATTGGTTACCAATTTGTACAGTATTATATGTGTTATTATCGTAATCAGTTACCGTGGTTGCACCAGCACACGGATATCCATCAGCTGCACGAGTGGTGAAACTTTTTTGGGACCCGTATGCTGTGCCTGCACTATTGGTGGCATAAGCCCGTACATAATAGGTGGTACTATGGGTCAATCCCGTCATACTGCTTGTATAGCTTCCTGTACCATTGCCATTAGTTGTATGACTGTCATTTATCGTTGGGTTCTGCGAAGTACTCCAGCATATACCACGTTCAGTGACATCTGCACCACCAGTGGCTGTTACATTGCCTCCACAGGTAGCAGTGGTGGTGGTAATACTGCTTACCGTATTGGTACTTACTGTAGGAATTATGGGAGGAGTTGTAAATGTTAATTCTTCACCATACACCGTGGCCACAATATTAGTTGCATACGCTCTAATGTAATATGTCGTAACGTGCGATAGTTCTGTGAGGTTGCTGGTGAAAACGCCTGTTCCAGTGCCATCTGTCGTGTGGCTGTCATTTGTTGTGGGGTTGTGAGAGGTGCTCCAGCATACACCACGGGCGGTAACCGTCGCCCTGCCATCTGAAGTGACATTGCCACCGCTTACAGCTGAGGTGCCCGTTATACTGCTGACAGTGGTTGTACCTACAGTAGGAACCGTGGGGGTAATGAAACTCCGCTGTTCACCATACGCTGTACCTGCACTGTTGGTGGCATACGCCCTGACATAATAGGTGGTATTGTGGGATAAACCTGTAATATTGCTGGTGAAACTTCCTGAACCGTTGCCATCCGTTGTATGGCTGCTGCTTATGGTTGGATTTTGCGAAGTGCCCCAACATATACCTCGAGCAATGACATCCGCTCCTCCTGTGGCCGTTACATTGCCTCCACAAACAGCTGTAATAGCAGTTATTTCACTCACCATTTCGGTGCTTACTGTGGGTAGTGTAATTTGTGTGGTGAAAGAAATCTGTTCACCGTATGCTGTGCCTACACTGTTGGTGGCGTATGCTCTTGCGTAATAAGTGGTTCCCGGTTGCAAGCCCGTAATATTGCTTGTGAAGCTTCCAGTACCACTGCCATTGCTTGTATGGGAATCTATTACCGTGGGATTCTCCGAAATGCTCCAGCATACGCCACGGGCGGTAATGGTTCCACCACCGTTAGAGCTGACGTTTCCTCCTCCAACTGCCGAATTGTATGTAATTTGTGATGCTGTGGTCGTGGATAATGTTGGAAGTGATACGGTAAAACCATCATTTCGGAGACAACGGACGGAGAAACCATTGTATTTGCTGCGTTGGTTTTTGTTTACACAGGAGTCATCATATGCAAATCGGAGACGATGGACTTGATTATTATCGTTCATAGTAGCACTCCATAAAACAGCATCTATACCCAAAGAAGAAGGATAAGAGCCATCATAATATGAACCTGCAGGAAGGATTGAGAACCCCGTAGTATTATTATTAGCTGTTATATTTCCCACTGCACAATTGTTAGAGCTATTATTCCATCCCATAATCGATACTAAGGCCTTGGCAATATTAGTATTGTCATTACCACAAACATATTGGCTTTGGCCGCTCACATAATTTGTCAGTTGTGTCCATTCCGCATCGCTTGGCACGTGCCAACCGTTGGGACATATTCCTTGAACTCCGCTGGGGTTGTTCGCACTACTGTTTGCTTCATGCATTACTGCAGGCCAGTTGTATAGATAACCGTATGTAGGTACATTGTTAGCATCGTCATAAGGATTATAACGGTATGACGTGGTGGTACTTGTGCTACTTCCCAAAGCTATGCTGGACCCATCAGCATAATGAGTGGTTCTTAAGTTCTCTTTCATCCAGCATTGGTTTCCTAATTGCAGAGTTTGATAAGTGTTACCATCTATGTCGCTGGTAATGCCACCACAGGTAAATGGTGTTGTAAAACTTACGATATTACCGTATGCTGTACCCACACTGTTAGTGGCGTATGCTCTTACATAATAGGTGGTTCCAGGTGTTAAACCCGTGATATTGCCAGTGAAACAGCCTGTGCCATTGCCAGTGGTGATATGGCTATTGTTTAGTGTCGGGTTCTGGAAGGTACTCCAACATAGGCCACGAGCAGTAATACTTCCTCCTCCATCAGAGGTAATGTTTCCTCCTCCAACTGCCGAATTGTATGTAATTTGTGATGCTGTGGTCGTGGATAATGTTGGAAGTGATACGGTAAAACCATCATTACGCACACAACGAACTGAGAACCCCCTATACTTGTAACCGTTGATTCTGCGCACACCGGTGTAATTGTAGTCAATGGCGTGATAGTATGCGGTGTCATTATTGTACGCTGTAGCACTCCAAAAATTAGCGAAGTTGCCGAAACTAGAACTGTTCTGATAGTTTCCAGCGGGAAGTGCAGAAAAACCTGTTGCATTATTATTAGCAGTTGTATTACCCACTGTACAATTATTAGAGCTGTTATTCCATCCTATATTGGAAGCCAAGGCTTTGCCAATATATGTATTGTCATTACCACATACATACTGGCTTTGCCCACTCACAAAATCTGTCAGTTGTGTCCATTCAGCATCGCTTGGCACGTGCCAACCGTTAGGACAAATTCCTTGTACGCCACTTGGATCTGCACTGCTGGAGGAAGAGTTTCGCATTACCGCCTTCCAATTGTATAGATAGCCGTATGTTGCTACATTAGTGGCATTATTGTTAGGATTATAGCGATAAGCCGTAGAGGTACTTGTGCTACTGCCTAAAGCGATGCTGGTACCGTTGGCATAATGTGTGGTTTTCAGATTCTCTTTCATCCAGCATTGGTTACCCAACTGCAAGGTATTGTATATGTTACCATCAATATCGCCAGTTGTACCGCCACATACAAAGGGTGTGGAAAATGTGCGTTGTGTTCCATACGCCGTACCCACACTATTGGTGGCGTATGCTCTTACGTAATAGGTTGTGCCGGGTATCAAATTGGTAATGTTACTAGTGAAACTACCGGTTCCACTGCCATTGGTGGTATGGCTTCCACTCACCGTGGGGTTTTGCGAGGTACTCCAGCAAACGCCTTTTGCAGTGACAGAAGCGCCACCATCGGCCGTAACATCACCTCCGCAAGAAGCCGTGGTAGAAGTTATATCACTTACTGTTTCTGTTGTTACTGTGGGAGTGTTAAGCGTGGTAAAGCTATATTGCTCACCATAAGCGGTTCCTACACTGTTGGTGGCATAAGCCCGTACATAATAAGTTGTGCCAAGACTTAAGCCTGTGATGCTGCTGGTGAAACTGCCCGTGCCGGTACCATTGGAGGTGTGATTGCCACTCACTGTGGGGTTTTGTGAGGTACTCCAGCATACTCCCCTGGCAGTGACAGAGGCTCCGCCAGTGGCTGTCACATTGCCACCGCAACTGGCAGATGTGCCGGTTACACTGCCAACAGAAGATGTAGTTACCGTAGGAATTGTCGGTGTTGTTAAACTTCGTTGCTCACCGTAAGCGGTACCCGCACTATTGGTGGCGTAGGCTCTGACATAATAGGTGGTGCCAGGAGTCAAACCTGTGATATTGCTGCTGAAAGAACCTGTACCACTACCATTAGAGGTATGACTGTCGCTTGTTGTGGGATTTTGTGAGGTACTCCAACAAACTCCTTTTGCAGTAACGGAAGCACCGCCTGTAGCTGTTACATTACCGCCACAAGTGGCAGAAGTCGAAGTGATATTGCTTATTGTATTGGTGCTGACCGTAGGTGGTACTATTGGAGTAGAGAACGAAAGTTGTGCCCCGTAACCCGTGCCTGCACTGTTAGTGGCATAGGCTCTGACATAATAGGTGGTGTTGGGTGACAAGCCTGTAATGTTGCTTGTGAAACTGCCTGTTCCTGTACCGTTGGTAGTATGACTGTTGCTAACAGTGGGATTGGCGGAAGTATTCCAACACACACCACGGGCAGTGACCGAGGCACCGCCTGTGGCCGTCACATTGCCACCTGTGGTGGCTCCAGTGCCAGTAATATTGTTAATTGTATTGTTGGTTGTCACCGTAGGTGTTGTTACGGGTGTGGTAAAACTCCGTTGCGTGCCATAACTGATTCCTGCGCTGTTGGTGGCGTAAGCCCGCACATAATAGGTGGTGTTGGGTTGTAATCCTGTGATATTGCTTGTAAAACTACCAGTTCCATTTCCATCGGTGGTGTGACTACTGCTGACTGTCGGATTTTGCGAAGTGCTCCAGCATACGCCACGGGCAGTCACATTGGCACCACCAGTGGCCGTCACATTGCCGCCGCAGGTGGCAGTTGTGGCCGTTATGCTGCTGACGGTATTGGTGGTTACAGTAGGGGTGTTTGGAGTTGTAAATGTTTTCTGCTCCCCGTATGCTGTGCCTGCACTGTTGGTGGCGTAAGCTCTGACATAATAGGTGGTGCCAGGAGTCAGATTAACCATACTGCTGGTAAAACTGCCAGAACCACTGCCATTGGTTGAGTGGCTGTTGCTGATTGTCGGGTTTTGCGAGGTGCCCCAGCATACACCTCGGGCGGTCACTGTACCACCGCCAGTGGAGGTGACATTGCCTCCGCAGGTGGCTGTAGTTCCCACATTGTCGGTAACATCATTGGTTGTTACCGTTGGCAACACCACGCTGGTGGTGAAGCTCCGCTGTTCACCGTAAGCTGTGCCCACAATATTGGTGACGTAGGCCCGTACATAATAGGTGGTTCCCGGATTCAAATTGGAGAGGGTACTGGTATAGCTGCCCGAACCACTTCCATCGTTGGTGTGACTATCACTCACCGTAGGACTTTGTGAGGTACTCCAGCATACACCCCTTGTTGCCGTGGCATTGCCTGTTGAGGTTACTGTGCCGCCGCAAACCGCTGTGTATCCCGTTACTCCACTAACCTGTGCAGTCGTAACGGAAGGCATGGTTGGAGTTGTGAAACTTTGTGTATTGCCGTAGCCGATTCCCCTGTTATTTCGGGCGTAAGCCTTGTAATAGTAGGTTGTGTTGGGAGACAAGCCTGTCAATGAATAGGAAAAGTCTGTGCTGGTGCCGCTTGAAATATAATATGAAGCATTGGACATGTTGGGGGACAAACTCACCACAAATCCCTTCTCATGAATAATAAGATTCCCGCTATTTGTGACAGTACCTCTCAAATTGGCGGAAACATCTGTAACCGTTATCGCCTGCTGTGTCTGTACGGTCGGTGCGGACAGGGTATTGCTGTTTCTCAGAATATCCAAAAAGTTGTTGGCAGACGATTTCATGGTCGAGAATCCGCTGCCCAATGAAGAGGAGCAGTCCAGTACCAGCATCACCATGGCACTGTTATGTTGTTGCTGACTTGTGGTAGTGTTGGAGGTGGTGAACTCGCTGTTGCGCTGCCACTGTTGCGTGGAAGGCACATAATACCATTGCTTGATATTGCTGGTGCTTACCTGTTGCTGCAGGTTGTCTTTGATATCCGTGAACACAAAGCTGTCGAAAATGCCTTGGGCCACACCAGTTACCACAGTGCCACTGGTACTGGTCAATCCTTCATATACTATGTCTGAAAGTATTCCAACACCATTGGAGAAGGTATATGTAGCATCAATGTAATAGTAAGAATTTTCAGCGGAAGTCACATTGTCGAACGTAAAGCGCACACGTGTACCCGGGTCTGGTGCAGGCAACAACAAAGTAATATCCGTAGTGAATAGGGATGCACTGTTGAGTTGTGCGGCCACTTCCCTGAACTGGGCATTTACTTCTGAGATGTCTGATACCTCCAGCGCATTGTGGTCTGGGTCGCTCGACAACATCCGTAGGTCATATCTGAAACGGGCAGTATCCGTCACGTCACTGCCCTTCACGCCAATAGCGTATGCGGTGATATGAACCCCGCCCAACTCGTCATTCATAATGCGGTTATGGACGGCGTTCAGGTAAGCAGTCTCGGAGGTGAAGATGGGGTTCATTCTCCATGAGCCCAAATCCAAACCATCGGTGAATGTCACCAAAGTCACATTTATCAACTCATCGGGTATTGCGGAACTCGCTATGTTGTTTAACGCTGTATAATCGGCATGATACAAAATGGTACCATTGCCCATCGGCAAGGTGTTGATAAAAGAATGGTAGGCATTGATGGAGGAGTTGTCCAACAGACCTATCGGTTTCACATACAGCTGGTTGTTGAACCCTACAACACCAGCATACACGCCCACAGGGACTGTTGTGGTCTGCTGGGTGAGGACTCTCAAGGTTATCTGTTCCGAATCATACTGGTTCTGAACCATCGGTTCGGTATGCACTGCCGCACCGTTAAGGGTCACAAAGCCTTGGTAATTCATACAATCGCCTACCTCGAAATCGTAATCCATAATCTGTTTGGCCGATTTCAGTACCATTTCGCCTTCCTCGGATGACATCAGGCTGATTTTGTCCTCCCCGCCTTTACCCGTATTCACCATCTTGATGGTGTAATTACGCCTTGAGCTGGCCACCTGCAGGATATAGGTCTGTGGGGTTGACAGCACGATATTGAATTCATGCTTACCTGACTCAAGCTGCCCCTCATAATGTGCCACAATCCTACCGGTCATGTCATACACACGCATCAGGATATGCTCGCTTGTGGCCAAGGTCAGTTGTGCACGGGTACGGCCGTCGAAGGGGTTGGGAATATTTTGGGCAAGCCCCTCCTCGTCAAACTCCAGTTCGGTAATGCCGGTGTGAATATCTCCCAAAGAGATGCTCAAGTTAGGATAATAAATGGTTACCGACCAGCTGCGTGTCCAGTTGTCTATGCGGACACTATCTAAGCGTTGGGAGTTGCCATTGTCGTCCATACAATTAAAACTTACCACCGGTCCCTGCGCCATGGCAGCTGTCAGGATACCCATCAGCAATAATACAAAGAAGCAGAATTTTTTCATGATTTCATTTCTATCATTTCTTGCACCGCAGGCTCAATGATACAGCAAAACAATAAAAAAGAAAGTGGAGCCATCCATTTCTCATATCCTCAGTGTAGGGCTTGGACTCCCCGTATGTAAGATATTAAGAAACAAGCCCCACCTATTTGGCAATTACACAAAACAGATGAGCTATATTTCCCTTATCCGTACATACTTCTGTGAAGTGTCCAAGTTCACACTGACGGAAAAGCGAAAATGCGCTTTCTAATTGTCGCAGATTTCTCCCTGCAACAACGGGGCAAATATACGGAAAGTTTTTTAATAATCAGTGGGTTTGAGAAAAAAAATGCGGTTATCGCAGGATTTTTCATCGGCTGTAACGACACCGTTTCGCGGCGGCAGGGTTTGTGCTTCGGGGCTGGCGACACCCGCGCCGCGACAGGGGAATCCGTGTGCATTCACCACCCCAGATTACGCTACGCTCATCTGGGGTTAATAAGATTCGATCTCTTCGAGGTCGTAAACGATGGTGCGGCAATACCACTGCAACGTTTTTGTCAAAGCACGCGGAGCCCAAGGCCAGCATCTATCCAAGACGGCTGTGTGCAGACAATGCCGACATGCAGTGCGGACGCGATGAATCGCGTCCCTACAATATGTTTTTGAAAAAGCATGCATTGTATTCATATCGCAACTGCGAGGACGCAGCTGCCTACATAAAAATCACACTTCAGTGAGCAGGAAAGTCATGTAAAGAGGTAGTGTGAGCAATGGACCATTTCTTCCAACATTATAATCTCCCAACTTGATGGCATGCTGAACATGGTATTTCTCCGGATGATTCAGTAGTGTTTTTAGAGATTTGGCATTGCCATTCTTCGCCTTGCACTCTATGGGAGTACATTCCCCTTTGTATCGTATCACAAAATCTATTTCCAAACTGTCTGTTTTCTGGAAATAATAAAGTTTTCTGCCCATTTTTCCAAAAATATCCGCCACCAAGTTCTCAAAAATAGCCCCTTTGAAACCGAATAGATTTCCCTGCAATATGTCTGACTGTGTTCCATCATCCAACATACTGACAAACAAACCAGTATCGGCCATATAAATCTTAAAGGAATCTTGTATCGCATTCCCACTCAATGGCAATTCTGTAATGGATAGATTATAACAACGACGCACGACACCAGCATCCTCAATCCATTGGATGCTGCTTATGTAATCACTACTTCTTCCACCCTTTCGCACCAGTGCGTATGTGAATTTCTTATTATCCCTGCTGAGTTGGCGAGGTATGGACTCAAAACACTCCCGAATACGCACTTTGTCTTCAGCTTTCGCATATTTTACCATATCCGCCTTATATTCCTCAAGGATAGACCGTTGTACTTCCTTCACTTGATTAATATCATGTGTCTCAAAAAAAATTTTCACAGCTTCCGGCATTCCACCAACAATAACATATTGCAAGAAAAGCTGTCTCATACGATAATGTATCGCTTCTGGAACCACGGTCTCATTCCTTAAACACTGATGAAGAAGTTTTATCGCATCTGAATTTATCTGATTGGCCCACAGCCACTCCTCAAAATCCATGGGATACATGTCCACAATGGTCTCGAATCCAACCGGCACTGAAAAATCATCCTTTTTCTCTTTCTCTTCTTCAGAGGATTTATAACCACTAACACCCAACAATGAACCTGTGCAAATCACATCATAACGGCCATCCAATTTGAAGAATTTCAGAGATGCCCTTGCGTTGGGACAATCCTGTATCTCATCAAAAACCAGACAGGTTACTCCTGGAACAAACTTTGCCCCCGGAATGGCTGCAGATATGGCGACGGTCAGGTAATCCACCTGTAATGAATCATCAAACAAAGTGCGCAGGCTTTTCTGCTCATGAAAATCCAAATATATCACATGGTCATAGTTTTTTTGAGCGAAGTCCAATACAGAACTGGTTTTTCCGCATTGGCGACACCCTTTTATCACTAATGGCTTATGGCCTGGACGTTTTTTCCACTGCTCAAGAAGCGATTCAATTTTACGTTTATACATTTCTTTTTATTTTTCAGGCTGCAAATATACACTTTTTCGGGCGAGTTTTCATCACCATGCAACATTTTTTCGGGCGAGTATTTTTTTTAATTCAACACCTTTTCGGACGAGTTTTATATATGTTGTTGTATTTCAACTATTTAAAAAATGCACATATTTTTCTTTCCGCCAGATAAAAAAGATGTCAGTAAAGTTGGGCATTTTACCCTCATTGAGACAGGACTTCACAAACTTGGCTACCACTAATTTCTCGAAAATATAACATGAAACGGGTGTAGTTTTAACTGTATTTCAAATTCTGCACAATTTTAAGATTCAACTTTAAATTTGTGCAACTATACAGAAAGTTTTTTTATAATCAAGGGGTTTGAGAAAAAACACGGCTATCGTAGGATTTTTTCTACGGCTGTAACGACACCGTTTCGCGGCGGCAGGGGTTATGCTGCGGGGCTGGCGATACCCGCGCCGCGACAGGGGAATCCGTGTGCATTCACCACCCCAGATTACGCTACGCTCATCTGGGGTTAATAAGATTCGACCTCTTCGAGGTCGTAAACGATGGTGCGGCAATACCACTGCAACGCTTTTGTCAAAGCACGCGGAGCCCAAGGTCAAGCATCTATCCAAGACGGCTGTGTGCAGGGAATGCCGACATGCAGTGCGGACGCGATGAATCGCGTCCCTACAATATGTTTTTGAAAAAGCATGCATTGTATTCATATCGCAACTGCGAGGACGCAGTTGCCTACTTCGCACATTAAAAACTACCCTCGAGTGCATAGCACGAGACTCCCCTGATGCGAAGCATCACTCCCCTTGAGCACGGAGTGCGAAACTCCCCTTTTTAATTAGTTGGCTCATTTGCTAATTAACTAATTTGCTCATTTGCTAATTATTTTTCGTATCTTTGCCAGCAGAATTTATCAACCTTAAATATATTTATTATGTCAGTTATCAAAGCTTTTAAGGGATTACGTCCTCCCAAAGAAATCGTAGAAAAGTTAGCCTCACGTCCCTACGACGTGCTGAACTCCGAAGAAGCCCGCAAGGAAGCCGAAGGCAATCCATACAGCCTGTTGCACGTCACCAAGGCTGAGATCGACCTGCCCGTTGGCACCGATGAGCACTCTCCCGAAGTGTATCTTCAGGTGGTGAAAAACTTCAACACTTTCAAAGATTACGGCTGGCTGAAACGCGATGAGGAAGACAAACTGTACATCTACGCCCAAAGCATGAACCCGAAAGATGCCAACGCCCACTGGCAGTATGGTATCGTGGCCTGCGCTTACAGCGAGGACTATGTCAACAAAATCATCAAGAAACATGAGCTCACCCGTAAAGACAAAGAGGAAGACCGTATGAAACACGTGCGCATCACCAATGCCAATGTGGAGCCTGTGTTCTTCGCTTATCCCGCTGTGGATGAAATCGACGCTATCGTGAACAACATCGTTCGCCACGAAGCTCCCGAATACGACTTCATCGCCAAGGAAGACGGCTTCGGCCATCGTTTCTGGGTCATCAACGACAAGGCTACCATCGCCCGCCTCGTTGAACTGTTCGCCACCAAGGTTCCCGCCATGTACATCGCCGACGGTCACCACCGTAGCGCCGCCGCCGCATTGGTAGGACAGGAAAAGAAAGAGCACAACCCCAACCATACCGGCAAAGAGGAATACAACTTCTTCATGACCGTTATCTTCCCCGACAACCAGCTGAAGATTATCGACTACAACCGCGTAGTGAAGGACCTCAACGGCCTCAGCAAGGAAGACTTCCTGAATGCACTGAACAAGGCTTTCGTGGTGGAAGAAATGGGTACCGAGATTTACAAACCCGCCAAATTGCATGAGTTCAGCATGTACTTGGATGGCAAATGGTACAAGATGACCGCCAAGGAAGGCACCTACGACGATAAGGATCCTATCGGCGTTTTGGATGTGAAGATTCTGAGCGACCATGCTTTGGACGCTGTGCTCGGCATCAAGGACCTCCGTACCGACAAGCGCATCGACTTCGTGGGCGGTATCCGCGGTTTGGGCGAACTGAAACGCCGCGTAGATAACGGCGAGATGAAAGTGGCTTTCGCCCTCTATCCGGTATCTATGCAGCAGATTATCGACATCGCCGACTCAGGCAACATCATGCCTCCGAAGACCACCTGGTTCGAACCGAAACTGAGATCAGGCTTGGTGGTTCACGAACTGAATGCATAATTAGAGGTCAGGGTCAGTTATACAGGGGAGTTTCGAGCTTCGCTCTCAAGGGGAGTCTCGCACTTCGTGTTCGAGGGGAGTTATGCTTGCGCATAAGGGGAGTCTAAAAATACTGACCACTGACCACTGACCACTGAAAAATGGACTATGGTGAGAAGATATCTCTGATTTTGAAGAGCCTGCCCGAAAAGCCAGGGGTGTATCGTTTTTTCGATGACGAAGGCACTATCATCTATGTGGGCAAAGCCAAGAAACTCAAACGCCGCGTATCGTCGTACTTCAACAAGCAGCACGACAACCGCAAAGTGCGGGTGATGGTTTCCAAAATCAGGGATATCCAAACCACAGTCGTCAACACAGAATGGGAAGCGTTGCTGCTGGAAAACAGCATGATCAAGGAATACAAGCCCCGCTACAACATTCTGCTCAAGGATGACAAGACCTATCCTTGGTTAGCCATCTCCAAAGAGGATTTCCCCCGCATTTTTTCCACCCGCAACCCCGACAAAAACACCATGCAGTTGTTCGGGCCGTATGCTTCCGTGCATTACCTGAACACCCTGATGGAAACTATCCGGGAACTGTTTCCGCTACGCACCTGCCGCCGCCTGATACAAAACAGCCGCCCATGCATCCAGCACCAAATCGGGAAATGCCCCGCTCCCTGCGCCAAACTCATCAGCAAGGAGGATTATCAGGAGGAAATCAAAAGCATCATCGACATCATCAAAGGCAACAGCAAGATTGTGCAGCAAAAGCTGAAAGACCAGATGATGAAATATGCTGAAAAATGGGAGTTTGAAAAAGCGGAAGTTATCAAGCGAAAACTGGAAGTACTTGATAACTATATCGGCAAGTCGGTGGTGGTAAATCCTGCCCTCACGCAGCTGGATGTCCTGTCGTTGGATACCGATGACGAAAGCGGCTATATCAACTTCCTGCGCATCATGAACGGGGCGATAATACAGTCTTACACTTTTGAAATCAACAATAAATTAGATAAGACTGAAGAAGACCTGTTGCTGACGGGCATGCTGACAGTGGAGGACAAATTCGGACCGCTGTTTCCCGATGTGGTGGTGCCCTTTATGCCTGAACTTGTTCCCGAAGGCACCAACTTCATTGTGCCCCAGCGAGGCGACAAATACAAATTGCTGGAACTGTCGCACAAGAACGCACAGTATTACAAATTAGAGAAGAAGAAACGCCAAGAGCTGGTAGATCCCGAACGCCGCCACCAGCGAGTACTCGTTGCCTTGCAGAA
>CACXXY010000032.1 GCA_902771655.1 uncultured Bacteroidota bacterium
GCTTTGATACGGTCTTCCACCGAAAGACGCTGGTTGCGTGAGCTCATGGCCAAACCGCTGGCTTCACGTACGATGGGGCAGGGAACGACCTGGGTCTTGAGCCCGTATTCTTTCACCAAATGCTTGATGATCACCAACTGTTGGAAGTCTTTCTCGCCGAAATAGGCTTTGTCGGGATTGGTCCAATCAAACAAACGTTTGACGATGATGCCCACACCGTTGAAATGTCCGGGGCGGAAAGCTCCTTCCATTACTTTGTCGAGCTGGCCGAAGTCATAGACTTCTTTGGGTGGCTCGGGGAAAACCTCCTCGGCGGTTGGTGTGAAAACCACATCCACGTAGGGCTCGATTTTTTGCAAGTCACCTTCCACATCGCGTGGATATTTCTCCAAGTCAACAGGATTGTTGAACTGAACCGGGTTGACAAAAATGGAGCAGACCACTACTTCGTTTTCCTGTTTGGCTCTCTTCATCAGCGACAGATGGCCATCATGCAAGGCACCCATGGTGGGAACAAGTCCTACTGATTTGCCATTGCTTTTAACGCGGAAGACCACGTCTTTTAATTCTTCAATAGTTTTGACTACGAGCATATAATTTAGTGTTTTATAATTTTCAAAACATCTTCTTCAAAAGAACTTTCAGGCTTTTCGAGGATTTTCCCGACAATCGTGCGTTGATTGTCTTCTGTAATCTGGTAGATTTTGAAGTAGGGCAGGGTCTCGGGCTCTTCATATCCGCCACAATCATATTCGCGGTTGCAGCCGATGAACTTGAAGTCGATAGGTTGCTGGTATTTGGTCTCCATCGTTATGACAAAGGCATAAAAAAATGGTAATTGTTTGAGAGACTCTTCATCCCAGGCACCGAAATAGGCTTCGATTTCGTATTTTGTAGGTCTTTTAGAATCAAGTACTTCCGCTAATTCAACAGTGGCATCAGCATGGAGAACAACATTTCTGGAATTTTCTCGCACAAGATAGAAAAAATCTGACTGCTGGATTTCCTCCCAGGAGCATTGGCCAACAGGGATTTGGTATGATTTTTCTTCATCCATTTCCCATCTCAAGTTTTGTGAGAATATGCTACTAATTGATAGTAAACATATTAGACCAGTGAAAACAAATTTTTTCATAACTTGTGTTTTAGCTTGCAAATATATAAAAAAAATGTTGATGTGTCACGGAAATTTTTATTAGGTTTTAGTGATTAGGTGTTAGGTGTTAGGTGTCAGTGGTCAGTGATTAGGGATTAGTTAATAGTTGATAGTTAATAGTTGATAGTTAATAGTTGATAGTTAATGTTTTTTCAGTTTCATTTGCACATTTGCTAATTAACTAATTTGCTAATTCAATTGGCACATTGATAATTAGCACATTAAAAAACTTTCAGTTTTCAATTTTCAGTTTAAAATTAACTAATTTGCTAATTGTTTGGCTCTTTCCTTGATGATTTCCTCCTGTTTAGCGGCGGGCATGGGGGCATACTGGTAGAATTCCATGGAGTAGTTGGCACGTCCGCTGGTGATATTACGCAGGGCGGTGGCATAACCGAACATCTCCATCAATGGAATGAAACCGTCGAGTTTCTGCGATCCTTTTCTGAAGCGGCGCATGTTTTCGATGCGGCCGCGGCGTTTGTTGATGTCGCGGGTAACATTGCCGATGTAGTCATCTGGGGTGTTGACCTCAATCTTCATCATGGGTTCGAGCAACACGGGATTGGCCTTTTTAAAACCCTGCTTGAAGCACATGGCGGCGCAGAGCTGGAAAGCCATGTCGCTTGAATCTACAGGATGGAAGCTGCCATCCACCAGTACGCATTTGACATCCACTACAGGGTAGCCGGCCACGGGACTCTTGGCCATGGCCGCTAACAGACCTTTCTGGATGGAAGGCATGTATTCCTTCGGAATGACACCGCCTTTGGTCATATCGACAAACTCGAAACCCTTGCCTGGGTTGGGCTCGAAACGGATGACGGTATGGGCATACTGACCCTTGCCACCGCTTTGCTTGGCGTGCTTGTAGTTGCTTTCAGTTTCGGAGGTGATGGTCTCGCGGAAGGATACCGAAGGCGCACCTACGCTGATGGGCACCTTGAACTCGTCGCGGATACGTTCCACCAAAATCTCCAAGTGCAACTCGCCCATACCGGCGATGATGGTTTCTTCAGTTTCTTCGTCAAAATGCGAGTGGAAAGAAGGATCCTCGTTGGTCAGCTTGGCCAGGGCCTCACCGAGTTTGTCGCGGTTTTTCTTGTCCTCGATATTGACTTTCATCTCGATAACTGCAGGAGGTACTTGGATGGATTCCAGGAGTACGGGATGGTCTTCGTCGCAGAGGGTGTCACCGGTGCGGGTGTATTTCATGCCTACCAGGGCGATGATTTCGCCGGCGCCAGCCTCGCTGATTTCCTCGCGCTCTTTGGCTTTGATGCGGAAAATTCGTCCCACACGCTCGTTCTTGCCTTTATTGACATTATGCAAACTCATACCGCTGCTCAGCTTGCCGCTGAAGATACGGATAAAGGTCTGCTGGCCTACGTAAGGATCGTTGATAAGTTTGAAAGCTAGTGCTGAGAATGGCTCATTCAGTGAGGGTTGGCGTTGGATGGTCTTCTCTTCGTCATCAGGATCGTGGGCAATCACGGCTCCTTTGTCGGTGGGAGAGGGCAGGTAATCGACGATAGCATCAAGCAGTAGCTGAATTCCTTTGTTTTTGTATGCGGCGCCACACAAGACGGGTGTTACCAGCAATTTGATAGTGGCCTCGCGGATAGCCTGTTTCAGCACATCTTCGTCCACGTCGGTCTCTTCGAGGTAGCATTCAGCGACCTTGTCGTTATAGTCGGCTAATTTTTCGATAAGGAAGTTACGGGCCTGCATGGCCTGGGCTTTCAGCTCGTCGGGAATTTCGCTCACAATGCGTTCTTTTTCCGAAAAGGTGATGGCTTTCATGCCCACTAAGTCGATCATGCCTTGGAAGGTGCTCTCGGAGCCGATGGGTAATTGGATGGGCAATGCGTTAGCACCCAGGTAGTTGTTCATCTGGCTGACCACCTCGTTGAAATCAGCGCCGGTGCGGTCCATCTTGTTGACGAAGGCGATGCGGGGCACACGGTATTTGTCGGCCTGGTTCCAGACGGTCTCGCTTTGTGGCTCGACACCACCCACTGCGCAGAATACGGCTACCATGCCGTCGATGACACGCAGAGAGCGTTCCACCTCGATGGTGAAGTCCACGTGACCAGGAGTGTCTATCAAATTGATCTGGTGGCCGTTCCATTGGGCTGTGATGGCAGCGGAGGCGATGGTGATACCACGTTCCTGTTCCTGCTTCATAAAGTCCATAGTGGCTTGACCATCATGGGTCTCACCAACCTTGCGGTTCACACCGGTAAAAAACAGTATTCGTTCCGAAACGGTAGTCTTGCCAGCATCGATATGGGCGGCAATTCCGATGTTTCTCAGCTTTGAAATGCGAAAGTCCATTGTTTAATTTATTGATTTATAGTTATTTGATTTCTTTGGTTTGCTTTTGCAAAGATAGAAATAATTAGTGAATTAGCAAATTTTAGGTTTCAGGTTACAGGTGTCAGGTTTTTGTAGTTGATAGTTGACTGTTAATGTAGGATTACAGGATTACGGGATATAGGTTAGGAAGGTTAGAAGGATTTGTGTTGAATTCTGAATTTTGAATTCCAACTATTAACTATCAACCATTTATTATTTAATTGTCAATTGTCAATTTTTCCCTGTTCCCTGACCCCTTGATATGATTTTATCCTTCTGTGATTTCTATCAAAAAAAATTGTATCTTTGCTTTTTATTGAAAATAATTTATTTTGGAATTTTAACATTTAAAAACATTTCAAATTTAACAACTTAGAATCAACATTTGAAAAGATACGATATGAAGATGCTGAATTTTGCTGCAAAAAAATGGAAATTTTTTGTTTTGCTGTTTGCGGCCATGCTGATGATTTTTAGTTTTGACTCATGCCGCCGTAAGCATAAACATGCGGATGCGTATGGTGTTTTCGAAGCTACTGAAATCACCGTTTCCTCAGAAAGTAATGGCAAACTGCTTTCCTTTGACGTGAAAGAGGGTAATACCTATAATGAAGGAGAGGAAATAGGACTGATTGACACGGTGCAGTTATACTTGCAGTTGATGCAGCTCGACGCTTCCATGAAGGCTTCCCTGGCCCGTCGTCCTGATATCCCTTCGCAAATCAAGACTTTACAGGAGAAACTGTTGACTTTGGAAAAAGAAAAAACGCGTGTGGAGAATTTGGTTCAGGCCAATGCTGCAGGTTCCAAGCAGTTGGACGACATTCAGGCCGAAATCACCATGACTACCAGTCAGTTGGCTGCCACCAAATCGACTCTCGGCACGCAAGAAAAAGCACTGTTGGGCGAAATAGAGGCGTTGAGTTTCAAAAAATTGCAGTTGGAAACCGCCATTGCCAGCTGCCATATCAAGGCTCCTATCACTGGTACGGTATTGAAAAAATACATTGAACCCAATGAGTTGGCATTTCAGGGCAAACCTTTGTTCAAAATGGCCGATTTGACCAATATGTTCATCAAAGTGTATATTACTGAGGATATGCTTTCTTCGGTGAAACTGAATCAGGATGTGGAAATCAGAATAGATGCCCAGAAAGGCGAAGAGAAGAAGTTCAATGGCAAGGTCTCTTGGATTTCTCCTAAGGCTGAGTTCACGCCTAAGATGATTCAGACCAAGAATGAACGTGTCAATTTGGTTTATGCCGTTAAGATTGCTTTCACCAACGATGGAAGTGCCAAAATCGGTATGCCTGGCGACGTTGTTTTCAAGTAAGATGCCAATATGCCTGAAATAGCCATTCAGCAGATAAACAAACGCTTCGGGAAAATCCAAGCTCTCAAGGACATCAATATCACCGTGGAAAACGGAGAGGTGTTTGGACTTGTTGGTCCCGATGGGGCAGGGAAGAGCACCCTGTTCAATATTCTCACCACCTTGCTGAAGCCGGACTCGGGACAGGTGGAGGTGTTGGGTATGGATGTGGTGAAGGATTATTTGCAAATTCGTCAGGTGATAGGCTATCTGCCAGGCGTGTTTTCCCTCTATCCTGATTTGTCAGTACAGGAAAATCTGTCCTTTTTCGCCACCATGTATAAAAGCTCTATCCTCGACAATATGTCGTTGATCAAGCCCATCTGGAAGCAGTTGCTCCCTTTCAAGGACCGTCCGGCAGGCAAACTCTCTGGCGGTATGAAACAGAAATTAGCCCTCTGTTGCGCCTTGATTCATAAACCGAAACTGTTATTTCTTGATGAACCAACCACGGGTGTGGACCCTGTATCGCGTCGTGAGTTTTGGGACATCTTGAAAGATATCCAGCATAAAGGAGTTACCGTGGTCGTCTCCACCCCTTATATGGATGAGGCTACCCGCTGCGACCGTATCGCATTGATACAGAGTGGTGAAATTATCAAGATAAATACTCCGGAAAATATAATCAGTAATTTCAAGGGACATCTGTTCACCATGAAATCAAATGATATTTTTGGTCTGATGAAATTGATGGAGCATTTTGAACTCCGCTGTAATTACTATCCGTACGGAGAACATTTTCATATCGCTTTCTATGACGAAGTGGAAAAAGCTCTGCCGGTTTTCGAGAGCTTCCTGCAACAACATGAACGTGAACATGGTGAAATAAAACCCATTACACCCAATATCGAAGACTGCTTTATCGAACTGATACAAATGAAATAAACTGAAAACTGAAAGCTGAAAACTGAAAACTGAAAACTGAAAATTTAAAACCACATATCATCTATTAACCATTAACTATTAACCATTAACTATTAACTATTAACTATTAACTATTAACTAATCCCTAACCCCTAACCCCTGACCCCTATTATGCAAAGTATTGTCGCAAAGGATTTAACCAAGAAGTTCGGCGATTTCACCGCGGTGAACCACATCAATTTTGAGGTGGAGAAGGGTGAGATATTCGGTTTTCTTGGCGCTAATGGTGCGGGCAAGACCACGGCTATCAAGATGATGAGCGGTTTGTTGCTGCCAACCTCCGGTGATGCTTTGATTGGCGGTTATTCCATTAAAACGGAGTCGAAACAGATCAAAAAGCATATTGGCTATATGAGCCAGCGTTTTTCGCTGTACAATGACTTGACGGTATTTGAGAATATGCAGCTTTTTGGAACGGTTTATGGCATTCCCCCGAAGGAACTGAAGCAACGTATTAATGACAGTTTGGCAGATTTGCAGCTGCTGGACCAGAAAAACGCTTTGGTGGCCTCTATTCCCTTGGGCTGGAAGCAGAAACTGGCTTTTGCCACGGCTATTCTGCACCGCCCGGAAATTGTCTTTTTGGATGAGCCTACCAGCGGCGTTGACCCCATTGTGCGTCGTGAGTTTTGGAAACTGATATACCAGGCCGCCGCCTCGGGAATTACTATTTTTGTCACCACCCACTACATGGATGAGGCCGAATACTGCCACCGTATCTCCATTATGTCCGATGGTTGCCTGAAACTTATCGGTACTCCCGACGAACTGAAACAACAAATGGGTGTGAACAGCATCGACGAAGTCTTCGTCAAATTTGTAAATAGATAATATGCCAAATAAACTGAAAATTGAAAACTGAAAACTGAAAATTTAAAACCATATATCATCTATCAACTATTAATTATTAATTATTAACTGTCAACTATTAACTATTAACTATCAACTAACCCCTAACCCCTAACCCCTGTAACCTATTATGAAGGAATTGCGCATGATATTATACAAGGAACTGATCCACATTGTGAGGGATAAGATTACCTTGTTCCTTGTGTTGGCGATTCCTATCGTGTTGGTGTTGCTTTTTGGTTTCACTATCAGTACGGAAATCAGAAACGCGCAGGTGGCGATCCTCGACCAGGCAAAAGACAGTCAGTCGGCCTCTTTGATAGACAAAATATCCTCATCGGGTTATTTCCAGATTGTGGCTTATCCGGAGACTGAATCGGAAATAGACCATGATTTTAAGGAAATGGACATCAAACTGGCCATTATCATTCCCCCCGATTTCGAACATGCGCTTGAAAAAGAGAAAGTGGCTACTTTGCAGGTGATTAATGACGTGTCGGACTTGAATGTGGCTTCAATTCTGAACAACTATCTGTTGGCCATTACGCATGATTACATCAGTGAGTATAACAACACTGGCGAGGAAACCGGTTCAGTGGAGATTGTGACCAATATGCTTTATAATCCGGAATCCAACAGCGTTTATATGTTTGTCCCGGGTATTATCACACTGATAATGATTATTGTGACAGCTCTGATGTCGTCTATCACTTTGGCCCGTGAAAAGGAAACCGGAACCATGAACATGTTGTTGATTACACCCGTCAAGAAGGTATATGTCATCATCGGTAAAGTGATTCCTTACATGTGTCTTTCGCTGATTAGCACAGCTCTGATTATCCTTATCAGTGTCTTTGTGTTCAAAATGCCTGTCAATGGCAGTATTTGGCTGTTGATGCTCCTATGTATAGTCTTCATGTTTACGGCGGCCTCGTTCGGTATGATGATTTCGGCTATCAGCAAGACACAGATAGACGCTATGATGGTGACTATGATGGGGCTTTTCCTGCCGACCGTGCTCTTGTCGGGTTTCCTCTTCCCCTTGGACAATATGCCTCTGTTTTTCCAGATGTTGGCGGATGTGTTCCCGGCCAAATGGTTTATTATCGCTATCAAGGATGTGATGATTAAAGGCTCTGGCTTTTTTGATATATGGGAATATTTAGGAATATTGATATTAATGGCTATAATACTGATAACCATTAGTTTAACTAATGTTGACAAAAGAAAGTAAACGATGAGAATCATATTGATGCTGATAAAGAAGGAGTTTTTGCAGGTCTTCAGAAGCCCGCTGCTGCTGAGTATTCTCATTGTGGCCCCGATGGTACAGTTTGTACTTTTCCCTTTCACTGCCGACTACGAAATAAAGGTGTTGGATATCGCTTTTATCGACAATGACAATTCAACTCTTTCTCGCAACCTGATTAACGAGTTCAGTGCTTCCTCTCATTTCAGGAGCAAAGGTATGATTGATTCCAAATCGTATGCCGACAAGCTGATGAAGGCGGATAAGATTGATTTTCTGGTGGAAATTCCGCAAGATTTCGAGAAGAATATTATCAGTCAGTATGGAACCACGATTGCGATTACCGCCAATGCCATCAATACGGTGAAGGCTGGTATCGGTTGTGGTTATGTGCAGACCGTGATAGGGGATTATTTGAAGGAGATGGCGGAAAATACAGGTATGGCGTCCATGTCGGACAATGCGCAGTTGTTTATGACCAATATCTATTGGTATAATGAGCAGATGAATTATAAAAATCTTATAGTGCCTGGCATTTTGGTGATTTTGGTGACCTTGATTGGTGCCTATGTGACGGCTTTGAACCTTGTGCGCGAGAAGGAAATAGGTACTATCGAGCAGATTAATGTAACCCCCATCAAAAAATGGCAGTTCCTGCTCGGAAAGATGATACCATTCTGGATTCTGGGTATGGCTGAGTTTATCATGGGACTGTTTTTGATGAAGCTGATTTTTGATATCAATGTGCAAGGAAGTATTCCTGTTCTGCTGACGATAACGGCCATTTATCTCTTTGTGATGTTGGGACTTGGCTTCTTCATTTCTGCGGTTGCCGAGAACCAGTTGCAAGCCATGTTTATCGTCTTCTTCCTTTTCATTGTTTTTGTGCTGTTGAGTGGCTTGTTCACCCCCACCGAAGGTATGCCGGAATGGGCTAAAATCATCAACTACTTGAATCCCATGTCTTTCTATATGGATGTCATCAAAAAAATGGTGTTGAAAGGCTGTGAGTTTGCCGATGTGAAATACCAGACGATAACCTTGGCAGTGATGGCGGTGATTTTGAACACTGCAGCGGTGCTGAGCTATAAAGAGAGCAGTAAATAGTGGCTAGTGGCTAGTGGCCAGTGGTCAGTGGTCAGTGGTCAGTGGTCAGTGATTAGGGGTCAGGTTACAGGGGACAGGTTTCAGGAATTCACAATTCACAATTCACAATTCACAATCATAACTATTAATTATTAACTATTAACTATTAATTCTAACTGGTGTCAGCTAAAACAACGATAATCAACATATTGCACGCTCTTGTCTTCGGCTTGCTCTTTGTTTGGCAGCTGCCGCAAAATCTGGTAGCGTTGATTATTCTTTTGTTTTCCAAAACAGAGGGTGTGATTGCCTACAGGAACTTTTGTTTTGCGTTGAAAACCAAACTGCCTCAAAGAGCTGGTGGTGTTTCTTTGGGCAGTTTTGCCTTGATAAGTCCTTCTAATGCCCATGATGAGGAAACCATACGGCATGAACTGGATGGCCATACGGTGGACTCCAAGATTTTTGGTCCTCTGTACCTTTTGGTTATTGGTTTGCCCTCGGTACTCCATTTGTTACGTCATAATGGAAGCAAGAATTATTATGATTTTTACACCGAGCGTTGGGCCAACAAACATGCCGGGCTGAAGTGATTTTGCAATTTGAATTAATATTATTGAAACGATGAAAAAACTGATTATTATTGCGTTAGCATTTCTGATGGTTGAGACGTTTCATGAAATGTCTCTGCAAGCGCAGGATTTAGCCTATTACAAACAGATTGTCAAGGAGTTGAGCTCCGCAAAATACCAAGGCAGAGGCTATGCCAAGGGCGGTGCAAACAAGGCAGGGAAATACCTGCAAAAGGAGTTTGCCAAAGCCGGCGTGGACGAGGTAGTCTGCCAACCGTTTACCATCGATATCAATACCTTCCCGGGCAAGATGGAACTGTCTGCGGATGGTCGCAAGCTGACCCCAGGCGTGGACTTCTCCATGCGTGAGTACTCTCCTGGTGTGCATGGCGAATTTCCTGTGTATCATGTGGATACTTTGAATTATGACCCTGAGAAGATGTTTGCCGACTTAGCCAAACCTGAATATGCCAACTGTCTTGTGGTTTGCGAGTTTTGGTTCGCTTACAATCATGGAAAGGACTTCTCCCGCTTGCAGAAGGCTGGTGGCTGTACCAATGCAGGACTCATCCAAACCTGGACCTCTCCCATCAAGTTTTACAAGGCATACGGCCATAGGGTAGTGGAGAAGCCTATTATCTGGATGACGCCCGAAGCTGTAGAAGGCATTAAAACGGTGCGAGCCGATATAGACAACAAGTTCCTGAAAGATTATGAGCTTTTCAATGTGATTACCAAGGTGGAAGGCCGCAGACATGACAGTTGCTATGTTTTCACGGCGCATTATGACCACCTCGGCAATCTTGGCAAGAAAGTGTTTTATGCTGGTGCCAACGACAATGCCTCAGGAACTGCGGCTATTGTGACTTTGGCCAAATATTATGCTCAGAATCGCCCCGAATACGACATGTACTTCATCGCTTTTTCAGGTGAGGATGCAAATCTTCGTGGCTCAGAGTATTATGCGGAGCATCCCGTTGTGCCTTTGTCTCAAATCAAGTATTTGTTCAACATCGACATGATTGGCGACAACAACCCTGTGCAGTACTGCGAGGTGAGCAATGAGGGAATGCGTGGTTATGCCCTGTTTGAGAAGCTGAACGATGGAAAACATTATTTCAAGAGCTTGAACCGTGGCGAGTTGGCCGGCAACAGCGACCACTATCCCTTTGCTGTCCGTCATGTGCCCTGCATTTTCCTTGAGAACGAGGAGGGCGACGCCTTCAAGTACTACCACACCATCTTCGACACCTACGACAATTTCCTTATCGACGCCTACGAGCCGATTTTCAAGTTAGTGAGGGATTTTGTGGAGGAGTACTAAAATAGCTTCGCCATAAACTTCGCGCTCTCCACCACGAAGCGTTCGTGGATGCCTTCACCAATGAGGTTATCGCCTTCGAAGCACTGAACCTTGAACACCAAGCGGCGGCGGTCCACCTCGGTGAGTTCGGCCTCGCAGCGGATAGTGGTGCCCACGGGACTGGCTTTCAAGTGCTTGATATTGACGGCAATGCCGACGGTGGTGTTGCCCTCGCCGATTTTGTCGCAAACAGCCATCAGGCAGGTTTTCTCCATCAGAGCGATCATCGCGGGGGTGGCGAACACCTCCAATGCGCCGGAGCCATACACAGCGGCGGTGTCTTTGTGCTCCACCACCAGCGTTTCGCTGTGGCGGAGACCGGTAAGGTTGTTATAATCTGTCATAGCAAGGTGTTTTGGGTGCAAAAATACAAATTTTTAAGGATACACTCGGTTCTCCATTGTTCCTAATCCACTTTCTCCAGTTCGGGCAGGATGAAGGTATCGGAGGTTGCTGTCCCATTTTGAAGAAACATACAGTAATAAATGGGCAGGTAGGTGACACCCTTCTTCTTTTGCACTGCCCTTTCATTTGAAAACACGATAGCTCGATGGATACCGTAGTCGGGAGTGTTCAGAAATTTTGTCAGAGCGCTGTGCTCTGTGTAATCTTTCCCTGATTTGACCTCCAATGGCAGCACCTCAAGACGCTCGTAGTCGTCTATCAGGAAATCCACTTCTCCTTTTTGTTTGTTGTCGTAGTAGTGAAGGTTAAAACCGTGAGCTTGCAACTCTTGTGCCACCACCGATTCATAGACCGTTCCCAAGTTAATGCTTTTGATGTTTTGCAACACCGCATTCACGTTGGGTCCGAAAAGCAAATTGGTCAGCAGCCCCACATCGTTCAAGTAGAACTTGACCAGACGTTTCTGTTCCGATTCAATCAAAGGAAAGTGGGGGTTGCTGATGGCTGAAACCATCAAAGCCACTCCAGAATTCGCCAAATACTCAAATTCATCGGCATAATCTGAAAAGTCTTTGCCTTTTTTGTCTTCAATCTGCTTATAAACAATCCGTTTCTTTTTGTTTTCCAGTGCGCTGGGTATCAAATCGTAGATGCGCCGGATTTTCAATTTATGCTCTGCATCATATTGTGATGAATCAATGCGGTAGAGTTCGTGGATGTCGTTGTGTACCGATCGTACGCGCGTTATATTCCTGTCTTCCAGATATTTGTTGATAGCCTCTGGAAGTCCTCCGACAAGCAAGTAGTATTGGAATCGTTTTAGCAACAGGGTATGCGTGTTTTCATCAAGAGCCTCCTCTTTCAGATAAAAATTGTGAATTTGGTCAATCCACTCCGTACTGATGCCTGTTGCCCACAGGAACTCTTCAAAATCAAGAGGGTACATCTGCTTGATTTCCACGCTGCCGAGCGGCACAGAGGGCGTCTGCGCCAAGGCCACCCCTAACTGCGAACCGCTGGCAATGAAACGATACTTCCCTTCCTGGTTAAGAAATTTGAGCATCGTCAACAGATGCGGGTAACTCTGTATCTCATCCAAAAAAATCAAAGTATCGGATTTGTTGCCCAGAGGTTTTGAGTAATAGTTGCTTAGTCGAATGTATAAATCATTGGTAGTATGAACTGAAGCGAATACCTGCTCGCCTTCTTTGTCTTCTTTAAGATTGATTTCAACGAAATGAGTGTATAGCTTGGTCCCTACATAGCGAATCAGATACGATTTCCCAATCTGACGGGCACCGTTCACCAATAAGATTTTGTCCTGCTCTTCTTTCAGGAAATGCTCAAGATATTGGGTGAATTTGCGTTTCAACATAGCCGTGATATTTTTACGGCTGCAAAGATACTATAATTCTGTGAAATACAATAAAAAAAATCACTTATTCCATAAAATCACTATTGCATTTTGTCACTTATTCCATTTTTAACAACGTAAAAATTACCACTTATTCCATTTTCTACACAAAATTCACGACCGCGAAAACCAGATGACACACGGCAAAAACAGTGGCGAAGAGGGCTGCCGGGATGTTCCTGCGGTCGGCGGCGAAGAGGATGAACGCCAAACAGGGCGGGACGGTCAGCAAGAGGATGACGATGGGGCTCACATTGGCCGTGTAATAGAGCACCCATCCGATGTAATAGATTGCAATACAAATAATTGTAGCGATAATCAGGAAAGAAAAGCGAAGTTTACTTCTGCTCTTATGGATGACGAAGCAAAGGCAGGCAACAGTCAGCACTTGGAAGACGGAGCCAACGGCATCCACCACTGGCGTGACCGAATCCGTGCGCAGGATGTCGTTCGGCGCGGGAACGGCAAACCAGATGAAGTTGGGGAGCATCACCAGCAGGAAGAAAAGCAAGCCCCACGGGTCGAAGCCGAAACGGTAGTGAGAGGTGTGTATGATATTCATTTTCAAATAAATATCTGAAATATAGGTACAAAAATACAAAAATTATGCTAATAGAATAATTCTAGTAGCATAATTTTACGGATGGGACAGTGATTCCGAGTGACTATTTCCAATAGCGGGTTTCGAGATATTCCATCAGCTCTTTGTAGTCATCGTTTTCTTTCAAGGGTGAAAGGAGGTCTTGAGGGTCAATAATTTTGAACTTGGAAGGATCCTTCAACATGGGAATATACTCCTTTTCAACAGCTTTTCGCAATGCAGTATTGCCCTTGGGAATCACGTTCAAATGGAAAAAGTTTTTCGCCAACCCTTTATGTTGCAATTGTTCGCATAACAAGGTTTGACGCATTAATTCATAACTGGGCTCATGAAAATAAATAGAGTTCGGAATCCTACCATTTTCTGGCATTTTTAATTGGTCGGATTCTTTTATCCGTTTTTCATATCGCTCTAATCGTTTCCGACAGGTTTTATCTTCTTTTTCGTAAGTCTCGGTATATTTCCATTCAATCGGGATCAGCCACTTATCTTTACCTTTTCGTGCAACAATCATTGCGTCTATGGAAGTCCACATGTAGCCACGGCGCGCGCCGTTATCATTTTCACCCAATAATTCGTCATTTTTATAAGCAAACTCAAAAGCAATGTAGCCACCATCTTTATCGAGAGACGAAGGAAGCACTTCGTCAAAGACCATCCCAGTGGCGTGATTTACGATTGCCAATACAGCATCTTTGTCTTTTCGCAAAGCAAAAAGGTGATTCAAGCAATGAATTTGGGAAGACAATAGGTTTCCGGTTGGAAAATATCTATCCTCATGTTGCCGCCACCATGCAATATCATATACGTCAAAATAATTCATAACAGCTGACCGGATTGGAGCAAACAGGTTTTTCAGACTATCTTGGTGTTGAAGAATATGGGGGTATTGTCGCCATTCTTTTTTTTCTTTATTCCAGCAAATACCACAACCTATAGCATATTCAAAAAAGTCAGAATGTTGTAATAAAGTAAGTTGTTTTTCTTTTTGTAGTTGCTTGTAAGATTTCTCTTTTTTCATGTCTATACATTCTTCTAAATTATCTTTGGTGATTGAAACGTTTACATGTTCGGGGTTTTCATAAAGATATTCTGTATTGAAGCTGAAGTCCCCCCCATTGATAATATGAAGGACTTCATCTAATTTGTTTTTGATTCCGGAATGTAAATTGTTAGCTAATAAAACGCCTTCAATCTTTTTGCATTTTTTATTTTTCTGAAACTCGAATAAGTGATTGAAGGACCGATATTCACTTGAAAAAGGAATCTTTACATCTCCTTTTATCACATCTATCATGACATTTACATAAAACATCAACTCTGATATTATGCCAATTCCTGTGTTTGTCGGTAATTTTAATTCAAAAATACGAAGTAAATTACCTTTAATAGCCCAAATGTCCAGATAACTTTTAGGAGTAATGGACTTCTCCTCTTTAATTTCATCATTGAACAGACGAACTGGCAGTTGATGGTCAATGAAATCATAACTACAACTAATTTTGTTCCTTTTATAAAAAACACGTTCCAGTTGAGCTTCACAGTGTGTTGCAGATTCAGATGCGTTGCTTTTAGGTACGTTAATGACAACATTTACATTCTTACGCCTAAATTCAGCTAATTCTATTTCAAAGGATTTAGTAGAAGCCCATGTGTAAATTTTTATAAATTTGTCCAAACGATACAAGAATCTTTGATAGTGTTTATCCGAAATATTAGTAGGAGCTTTACCTTCAATATAAACTTGGTCTATAAATTCTGGCAACCACGCTTTCAAACAAATTGCCCATCCTTCAAATGCAGAATCATCTGTTTGCATATTGGAAATAAGACCTTTTTCTTTCATCGTTATCGTCAACACATTATCTTCAATAGAAAATCCCATTCCAGACGGCAATCGAAGATTCTTGTTCTTTGCTTGTAACAATTTCAAAATTTGTTTTTCTTTCATGACTAATTATAATTTAATATTTTAAAATCTTAATAATTTAACGTGAGTTCGATATAATTTAATTTATTGAAAATGAATAATATAACGATTTTTTTGTATATTTGTATCGTCAAACGCAAAATACAAATCGTTATGTTATCTGACGGCAAAATTACAGAAATTTTTTGTATGGCAGACGACTTCTGCAAATCTATAAATTCTACATCTGTGAGCATTGCACAGATTGAACATTCCAGACACAGAAGTGTCAACAATTTCATGGTCAACGCCGTGTCTGCTATTGCCGCATACTGCTTCTTCCCGAAGAAGCCTTCTATCTCTATAGAAACATATTCTGACAATCAACAGGTTCTCTTTTAGTTGCTCACGTTCACTGCGGGGATTTTTTCATCAGCTATAGCGTGCCAGTTTCGCGGCAGGGAAGTCAAGCGTTTCAGTGCAAGAGTATCCGGTGCCGCGAAGAGAGGAGGGGATGTCCTCAGCCCCACATTGCGCTATCGCTTATGTGGGGTTAATTGCACTTCGTGCGTGCTACCTCTTCGAGGTTTTGACTATAGTTGTATGTGACTATATTTCAGTCTCATGTCCCGAAGGGACATCATCTTATTAACCCCATATAAGGCTGAAGGCCGCAATATGGGGTGGAGGACAGGCTTACATGCTTGCCGCGGTGCGCTACAGTCCGGCATTGATGCAAGGAATTTCCCTACCGCGGAATTGACACACCAGAATAGATGAAAAAAAATAACTGTGATTGCTTATATCGAACTCACGTTAATTTAATAATCCCCACCACTGGTCGGATGCTGATGCCTTGTCTCTTCTGATTCGAACACTCTCTCTTCTTCCAAAAAAGCATTCATATCCGTATCAAAGGCAATCTCCTCCGGCAGGGAAGGCATCTTCCGGAAAACCTTGCTGCTTCCGGCAAAGATATCCTCGTTTGTTAGAAAATCATGCAATCTTTTCATCAGGTGCAACTTGTTCTCCTCCACCAGCTCCAACACCGCGTCACTCAAAAAGTCGTGAAGCTCGTTTTTCAATTGTATCCGCTGCACCTCGCTGAATGTTGCATCACCTGTTTTCAAGTACGCTTCCCATAGGGGCAGGTCATAACATAATTCAATCATTCCTTTCATACTGTTTTTTGCTTTTCTGGATTTTCGGCGGCAAAGATACAGCAGTGTTATGCCATTTCGTGTCATAGTGGGGAGGGGGGATTTTTGAAATCTTACCCTTTCCAGTAAATCACCCGCTGCAACCTCTCCAGAAACCGCGCCGCATCACCACCGTCCATCTGCACGTGGTGGAACTGGAAAGACACGGGCAACAGCGTCTTGAACCAGCTCTTGCGGTATTTGCCCCACATTACCATAGGGTTGAGGAACTTGTCGGTATATTGGTTCACCACGCAGTCGAGCTCCGTCTGGATCATGGCTGAGGTGCCGACAATCATGTAGTCGTCGAGGAAGCTGCTCTGACACTCCTCGGCAACCTTGGTGGTCAGCTCCATATAGTCACGGTTGAACAGCTGGAGGTCTTCTGTATAGGGGATGTCGCAAGAGTTGATGCCACCCTTG